>DATLVQ010000802.1:0-11634 GCA_035577325.1 Bryobacteraceae bacterium
CTCTACATGTTTCGCTATGACCAGTCCCTGTTCGCCGGTCTTCCGCGGGCGCGCTTTCTCGCCGCTCTGCGCGCCGAGGGTGTTCCCTGCTCCGGCGGATACACGCCGCTCAACAAAGAGCCGTTCCTCAAGCACACATTCGATTCGCGCGCCTACCGTGCCATTTATCCCGCCCGGCAACTCGCTGAATGGCAGGAGCGCAATCATTGCCCGGCGAACGATAAGCTGTGCGAGGAGGCCATTTGGTTCACGCAAACCATGTTGCTCGGTTCGCGCGAGGACATGGAGCAGATCGCCGACGCCGTGCGTAAGATTCAGCACCAGGCTCCGTCCTTGATCGAGCGGTCCTGAATTGAACACGCAGGCTCCCGTTTCGGTACAATCGAGATATCCCGTGCGCCCGTAGCTCAGCTGGATAGAGCGTTTGCCTCCGGAGCAAAAGGTCGGTGGTTCGAATCCACTCGGGCGTACCAGTTTTCTATCACTTACAGACTGCAAGAAACGATTGGGGGACCAAATGGGCACCAGAATTCATTGGAGTGCTCCCTCGATACTCCCGAAGATCATCTCCTCGAAAACGCGAATGGCCCGCTCCTGTTGAGCGGGAATGGCCTGCATATAGATGGCAGCCGTCGTGTCGGGTCGCGCATGCCGCATCTGTGCCTGAATATCCTTGAGTCCGGCTGTCACCTGAACTAGCGTCGAGAATGTCCGGCGTAGCATCTGAAATGTTACCCTCCCAAGTCCGGCGCGCTTGGCGGCCGGCTTCAACATCCTGTTGAGTTCGTTCTGGCGGTTCTTCGGACGTCCGTCGCGGTTGGGAAATAAAAGGTCATCTGGCGCTCCGGTATGAGCGCTCAACCAGGCGTCAAGTTCCCGCCGTAGTAAGGGCGGAACCGATACTCTTGCCTTCGATGAGTGTGTTTTCGGATCCTTCGGACTGCGTCTTCGATCGAGGGATTCGTCAATTACAATCCACCCGTCGCCAACATCGTTTCGGCGGAGAGCGAATATTTCGTTAGGCCGCAGCGCACATACGAGAGCAATGTGAATGATCACGTGGTCTTCAACGTTGAGCCGGGTCAGTAACAACGGAATACCTTCAGGCTTCAAATAGCTCTTATCAGGTTGCCGCACGCCCTTCGGCATGGTCAGCTTTACGATTGGATCTCTTGCTGGATTCATCCTGATGAGCCCTTTCGCGATCGCGAGATCGAAGATGCCCTTCGTGTATGTGATGCACTTTTTCGCATAGGAATGACTGCACCCAGTTTTGACGCCGCCCTTCGGCGTCGCCCAACGGCGACCCGGTAGGCTGTTGATCATCGCTTTGAGATCCTCAGCTTCGACATCTCCGATTCGCATGTGGCCCACCGCAGGCTTTATCAGATGTTCGAGCACCGCGTGGGTTGTTCCTGGTTCACACCAGTCGCCCTTTCGCATGCGGAAATAGTCGTCACAAAGCGTCGAGACCATCGCATCAGACCCTGTCGCAACGCGCTGTCCCCGCGATTCCTTTATATGGTCGCGAAGTTTGTCTTCAGCCTCTCCCTTGGTCATGCTCGAACAATCGCCGAGAGTGATCTTGCGCCTGAGCCTCTTTTCGCAGCCACCTGCCAGCGAAGCGTACACGTGATAGTATCCCCGCCATTTTTTGACCCGCTTGCCGACTTTCTCGACCCAGCCATTTTCATGGCGGGCGCGTCCGAGACATCGACCGATATTGTTAACGTTGATCATGCGCACTTTCTCCTTTGGAGAACCCGGAGGGTTCGCCGTCAGGATATTAGCACTGCTCAGTGCCGGCGACCCTCAACTATTCGCTCGCATTCACAAATGAATCTGTCGACATCGCTCGGTCTGAACATCACGCGCTTGCCCAGCTTAATGCTCTTGAGGACCGGTCTGCGCCTGCCGCTTGCGTGGGCCAATACCCATGACTTACTGACGCCGAGCCTTTTCGCCACTTGGGTTGCGTCGTGAAGCGGCTCGCGGTCGGGCGCACTGCCAGTTTCGATTGATATTGGTCGAGGCTCAGCAAGAATCGTGGTCACAAGTGCTACTCCGGAACCTGTTCGCAGTCAGACTCGCCTTGTTGTTTTCCTGCCCACCGCCACTGTCTTCGAGCGATTCTGGAATTTGCGCAACGCCATTCGACACTCAGCTGGGCTCCTTCAACTGATTTGGTTGCTGGCGCGAGTTTTGGTTTGGCGACTGCCATTTCAATCGCTGACGGTCGAGGGCCATGGCGCCGCGGCGGACCGCATTATCCCCGTGCTTTCGCCGTTCTTCCTCTATGAGCCCCCAACCGTGAGTCGATTTTGTAATTACGATGCCCGGCTCCAGGCGAAGGTAGCGCAACCTTTCCTTGCCGACACGCAGCGCCGCGCCTGACGCGAGTAGCGTCTCGGCAAATTCGCCGGAAACACGTCCGGCGAGCTCGCCGTCAGCCATGCGCACCAACACCGTCTGCTGGGCTCGGTTACCGGACGGCGCCGTTTGATATCCCGACCTCGCGGCCGGCGGCCTGTTCATCCGATCCCCGCTAGGGGCCAGCCCACAGAGGCTGCCGCTTGCTGGATTACCGATTTCGCGCGAAGTAGCTGTTGAAAGGCTGCGTTCAGGCGCTGCAGCTCATCTTCAGTTGGTTGGGGACATCCGCGCTCGATGTTGGACAGGCGAGAGCGGTTTCCGCCAGCCTTTGCGGCGAGCACCGTCGCCGGCATCTCCGCAGCGACTCGTTTGGATCGAAACTCTTTTGCTGGCATGCCGAGCCCGTTCGCTATTCAGACGCCTTCCAGTTCCGGCATCTCTCCAGCGGTTCGCGAGTGGGTACAGTGCGGAGAATTAGCTTCCTCAATGAATGCCTTCAGGGCTTCAGCGGGGATTAGCCGTCTCTTGGAAAGCGTTACGGACTTGATGCGCCCAGAGCGCACGGCTTCCGAAAGTAGCCAGTAGGGAATGCCGTGCTCCGTCGCAGCGGCTCGAATCGAGAGAAGGGTCAATTTATGCACGGCGTATTTTGCCTCGAATCCATTGTACACATCTTTCTAGCTAAACGTATAAGTTTTCAAACGAGGGCAACAAACGATAAGCAATTTGGGATGCCCCTGAGCGTTTAGGGAATTTCTTGCCAAATCTATAACTTTTCGGTTAGGCTGGGATTGGTGAGCACCGCCGATGCTATTGTGAAACTCAGGAAGAAACTGGGCTATACACAGCAGCGGCTCGCAGACCTTCTCGGCGTGACAGTTGTAACTATTTCGCGCTACGAGAACGGCCGAGAACCAAAAAGCAAGGCCCTGAAACGGCTCGCCGATCTCGCCGAGTGGGCGCAAGCCAAACACTTGCAGGACATATTCGCCGCAAAGCTAAAAGGCCACGTTGCCGCAAAACTGGAGAATCTTCCATCCGAAGGAGCGGAGCGCCGAATACCGAAGTTCTGGTTCGAATTATGGATGGCTCGGCAAGAAGAGATCTTTCGCGCTACCACTGGACTGATAAGAAAAGGCGCCGATCTGTCAGCAAAGGATCGGAGAATGGTCCTGGAAGGCATCAGAGGGCTTGCGGAGCAAACGTGGAAGGATTTGCGAACTTTCGGGGCAGAACCCGTTCAAGACTTAGATCCGAGTGAGGATTTTAGTCAAAAGCCTCTCATCTCGACTCGGGCGCCGACAGCGGAGCCTGGGGAACGCGATTGGATGGACTGCCTGTACGGGCCTTCTCCGGCTCGATTTAGGGGAGTCCTAGGCCGTCGACTCGCCCGCCCGAATGCCTGACGAAGAACGCCAATGATTATTCAGACCGGTCATTCGATACTAGCGGCAAGCAAACGAGTACGTCCCCTCCGTGGCGGAAGAAATGCGCGCCCGACTCGATTTCTGCGGACTGCCCTTGCGCGCAACTTCCGCCGTCTATTTCGGGATGAGGCTTATCCATGACGGGGTTCAGTTTCCGCGCGGATTCCGCGTCGATCTCCATTCCAGGGGAATCTTGCTGAACGGGCCGCGGCCATCGCTGGCCATTGTCAGGCTGCCCGGCAGACCGGTAGCCGGGAGGGTGTGGGGCCGCCCATTCCGCCGCAAGCGCGCCTGGGACGAAACCATCCGCGACATTGCGGGGCACGTCTCCAAGCAAATGCTGAAGCACTAAACCTGCATCCGCAGGAAAGCGCAGCCCTCGTGCACTCGAAGCAATCCTGATGAAGTCAGATCTCAAAGTTACTGGGAACGCGGTTTGCGTTCCCGATGAGCTGCCAGCTCTCTATTGAAACCAACCAAATACTGTCCGATATGGCGGAATAACGTGCGTTCGCACGCTGCTGATAGGCGCGGGCGCAAAAAACACGAAGGGACGGAATGGACTACAGTGAAAGGTCCGATCCTCCGACATGGACTCGCCACCCATTCCGAAAGAAGGGCAGCTCCTGGTCGGACCACTCTTTAACGAGCCGATGCTCGTTGAGACGGTCCGGTCTGGAGGTGTGGCCGTATGGACCATGGGCCTGGTTGGAAGCCGAACCCACCAATTTCGTAGGGTCCAGTTGTCTGAGACTGATCTTGGCCTCCTTCGGATCGTCGAGACGACGCGGTCGTTCGACGGCGATCCGCAGTTGCTCAAGCTGGCGATTCAGGCTTACGCCCTCGGAATTGCCTACGAGTTCGACCCTTACTTCGGCCTCTCCATTTCTCGTGTCGATCCGCTGCCCCACCAGCTTGAGGCTGTCTACGACTACCTGCTAAAGGTTCCCCGGGTTCGCTTTCTTCTCGCTGACGACGCGGGAGCCGGCAAGACTGTAATGGCCGGCCTTCTGCTGCGGGAACTGAAGCTGCGCGGCCTCTGCGACCGGATCTTGATCGTTTGCCCGGCAAATCTGACGTTTCAGTGGCAGCGCGAGTTGAAGGACAAGTTCAACGAAAAGTTCGAAGTACTTCGCGGAAGCGACATCCGGGAGCAGTACGGTGTGAACCAGTGGCTTGAGCGGTCGCAGGTAATCACGTCGCTCGACCTGGCCAAACGGACGGACGTGCTGCCGGGACTCCGGCAGGTGGCGTGGAACCTTGTGATCATCGACGAGGCTCACCGGATGTCCGCGTCCGATCCCGAACATAAAACCCAGCGATACCGCCTGGGCGAATTGCTCCGCGATGCGACCGACCACATTCTCCTCCTCACCGCGACACCGCATAAGGGCGATCCCGAGAACTTCTCATTCTTCCTCCAACTGCTGGACGCCGACGTATTCGCCGACGTGAAATCCATCCGCGAAGCGATGGAGCGGCGGCGCGCGCCCTTCTATCTCCGCCGAACGAAAGAAGCGATGGTCTACTTCCCGCATCGCGAACCCGATGGATCGTGGGCCTGCCGAAAGATCTTCATGAAGCGCATCCCGCATACGGCCGACTTCCGGATCGATGGAGCGGAATTCGAACTGTACCGGGAGATCACCCGATTCGTGAAGCGGGAGAGCGCCAAGGCCGCAGCCGCCGGCGACGATCCACGGGCGCGCGCCATCAGTTTCTTGATGTCCCTTTACCAGCGCCGCTTGGCCTCCAGCACATTCGCCCTCCGGCGATCGCTGGAGAACAGGGCGCGCCGACTCGACGAAGCCTTGAAACGCGCGCAGGATGTTGTCAAGTTGCTCCCAACGGACTTCGCCATCCCGGACGCCGACGAGATGGAGGAAATGGAAGACGTCGACCGCGAACGCTTGGAGGATCAACTCGCGGCGGTCAGTATCGCCAGGAACGCAGAGCAAGTCCGCGAAGAAATTGAGGAACTGAAAGTCTTCGCCAAGCGCGCCGTAGTCGTGGAGGAGGGATCCGAGGAGGCGAAGCGCCGGAAGCTCGAAGAACTGCTTAAGGCCGAAGGTTTCTTCGCCGATCCATCCAAGCGGTTACTCATCTTCACGGAATTCAAAGACACCCTCACCTACATCATGGGTCGCCTGCGTGACTGGGGATTCACGGTCGGCTGCATCCACGGGGGCATGAAGACCGGTTCCCGCGATGAAGAGAACACGCGCCTCTGGACGGAACAGCAATTCCGTGAAGGCGCGATCCAGATCCTGGTTGCCACCGAGGCTGCCGGCGAAGGGATCAATCTCCAGGTCTGCCACATCCTCTTTAATTACGACATCCCCTGGAATCCCAACCGGCTGGAGCAGCGGATGGGCCGCATTCACCGTTACGGACAGAAGGAAGACTGTCTGATCTTCAACTTCGTCGCTACGAACACGATCGAGGGCCAGGTTCTCCGAAAGCTGCTTGAGAAACTACAGGAGATCCGCAACGCCCTCGATGACGATTCGGTGTTCAACGTAGTGGGAGAAGTGCTCCCCGCAACCCACGTGGAGCGCGTGCTCCGGGATTACTACGCCGGAAGGATGGGTGACGCCGATCTTGAGGACCGGCTCCTTCGAAACGTGGAAGAGGGTCACTTCCGCTCTATCTGTCAGAACGCTTTGGAAGGTCTAGCCACCAAGAATCTGAACTTGGAGATGCTGATTGAGCGGCGGGCACTGGCGCAGGAGCACCGAGTCGTCCCGGAGACGATCGCGCGCTTCCTTTTCGACGCGGCGATCTTCGCTTCTCTCAACCTTCGCGCCGTGCCCTCGCTGCCACATGCGTTCGATTTGCCAAACGCGACGCCCGTCGCGCTGCGCCGGTACGAGCGGGAGAGCGGCTGGCGATTCGGCCCGATTGCCTCTCGTTATCCACGCTGCTCAACGGATCGGCAAACCGCCGACGATAACAAGCTGGAGTGGGTGACTCCAGGGCATCCGCTGTTTGAATCCGTGCGGCGTCACATTCTCTCGGAAGGCCAAGAGACATTGCGGCAGGGGGCTTGCTACTATTCGATGCTTCACAGCCAAGCCGTCCGAATCGACGTCATTCGCTCGCGAATCGTCGACGGTCTTGGAAATATCATCCACGAGCGCGTCTTCGCAGTGGAGTTGTCGGAAGGCTGCGAGGTGAAACTCCAGGACGCGATGGTCCTTGGAAATCTTACGCCCGGCTCGCTACCCGCGTCTCTACCAGCCGTCGCCTATTCGCCCACACCCGACGCGTGGCTCCACGAGAATGTTCTGCAACCGTTCATTGAAGAGGTGCGCCAGGACCGGCTTGCGGAAGTCGAGCGAGTTACCAGCCACATCCAGCTCTCCCTGACGGAACTGCTGCAAAAAGCGGATGAGAGTATTGGCCGCTTTGCCGATGCCGTCGAACGCGGCGACGAAGGCGCCAAGGGTCTCCTTGCCCAGGCTGAAGCGCGGCACGAAGAACTGCTGAATCGGCGCGAAGCCCGTAAGGAAGAACTGGATCGTCAGCGAGCATTGACATTGCAGGGCGTGGACGTTCTCACCAGCGTCCTTGTATTACCCCACCCCCGAGGAGATGAACCTGAATTCCAGCACCTTCGGCCCGATCCCGAAGTGGAAGAAACAGCCATGCAGACTGTCATGGCGTTCGAGCGTAGTCAAGGCCGTGTAGTCCACGATGTACACGAGAAAAACCTCGGCTACGATATCACGAGCATCGATCTGAACTCGGGTGAACTCCGGCTCATTGAGATTAAGGGGATTGGGAACGCAACTGGGGACGTGATGCTGACGCCGAACGAACGCCGCGTCGCCGCGGATCGCCGGGACTGCTACTGGCTGTACGTCGTGACCAGTTGCAAAGCAGATCGACCGGTGCTCCGCGAACCGGTACGTGATCCGGGCCGTTTCCACTGGCACGAGATCACGAAGATTGAACACTACCGGCTCAGCGTGGAGCAATTGGAAGGCTAAAGGGAGCGACGGGCGGTGAGCAAGCGTAACGAATCGATTCAGGCCATTGCCGACCTTGTCTCCGACTACCGTGAGGGCGACGTTCCGCAGCGAACCCCTAGAGTCATAGAAGAGTGGGCCCTCCAATTTGCCGAAGACGCTCAGGATTCCATTCTTCAAGAATTGGCCCACGTGCTGTCGCAGACATATATATCGCGCAACGACATGGATGGTTTCCTTCGCGGTTTGGTTACTCATGAGAAGTTTTGCGGTGGTGATCCGCGGCCATTCTGGAAGCACGCAAACATCTTGGATATCCAGTTGGGCGGCAACAGCCAAAGGGAAATGCTCGCGATGTTCGGCCGGTTTCTTCAACAGGAAGTCGGGCTCGAAATAAAGGAGTGCGGAAGCGATGATGGCCCCTTTGTGTACCTGGACGACGGCATATTCGGAGGAGGTAGGGTACGCCAAGACCTGTCCAAGTGGATTGAGGATGCAGCCCCGGCAAAATGTGAACTTCGAATTGTCGTTGCGGTAGTACATCTGCTCGGCGAATACTACATAAGCAAGAGCATCGAGGAGTTGAAGGCGAAAACGAAGAAGGACATCAAAGTGTCTTGGTGGCGTATCCACGAAATCGAGAACCGCCGTCGCTACAAGGATGAATCGGATGTTCTGTGGCCCACCAAGATTCCTAACACTGCCAGGGCCAAAGCTTACGTCGAATACTTGACTGACAAATATCCGATTGAGCTTCGGTCACCCGGTTCCCTCGGCAAGAAGGGCTTCTTTTCTTCTGACGAGAACCGAATCGTACTTGAGCAGCAGTTTCTAAAAGCGGGGCTTCGCATTCGTGACATGTGCCCCAATCTGCCGATCAGCGCGAGGCCCCTCGGCGCGACGTTGCTAAAGACTTTCGGATTCGGCGCTACGGTCTTCACGTTTCGCAATTGCCCGAATAATTGTCCACTTGCTTGGTGGGTTGGTGATCCGTGGATTCCGTTGTTCCCTCGGAGCACGAACAGCGACGCGTTCATTAAGCGGCTTTTGGAATCTCTTAGCGTAAAAAAAACCAAAGCGAAATGAGTGCCGTGCCGACCCCGAGCAAAACCCGAGCGTATCGTCCCGAAGAGTGTATTGTCTTCAGAAGAACGAATGAAGACTTCGGCGGGTTGTCGAACATGGCTCCGGGGTTCCCGCTCGAGGTAAACGGTGTTCGAATTCGTAGTTCTGAAGCGCTCTACCAGGCGTGCAGATTTCCGGACAGGCCGGAAATCCAGCGGCTGATCATCCAGCAAACCAGTCCGATGACTGCAAAGATGAAGAGCAAGCCCTACCGGGAGAGCACGAGAGGCGACTGGGACGCGGTGCGCGTAAACGTGATGCGCTGGTGCCTTCGGGTGAAGCTCGCCGAGAATTGGTCTACGTTCAAGGATCTCCTGTTAGCCACAGGAGATCGATCGATCGTAGAGGAATCACGAAAGGACGATTTTTGGGGCGCGAAGAAGGCAGATGACGGGACCTTGGTCGGCCGTAATGTACTGGGCAGACTCTTGATGGAGTTGCGCCAAGAGATCAAGGGCCCGAATCCAGAGTTCCTGCAGAGGGTCGAACCCCTCGATATACCGCAATTCCTTCTCTTCGGAAAAGTGATTGGCAGTGTACGGCAAGATAATTCTCCTCATGTGTCCCGCGTTGCCAAGGCCCCGGTCTCCAGGAATGAGGAAAGTACAGCGGCACCACCCGAACGCGGGAATCAGGTCGAGCCAAGCGTAGGAAATCCGATAAATACGAAACAAGAGAGTAGGGGTAGTTGGGTGATTCCGAGAGAGTGTAAGCGCCTGGCCGAGGTCGATTTTCCCATTGCCGAAGTGTCTAAGCATTCGGCGCGGGAGAAGTCGATTCGACACGGACATCCTTCGACTCTGCACCTTTGGTGGGCGCGGCGTCCCATGGCCGCGTGCCGGGCCATGCTGATGGCGCTCCTGCTGCCGGACCCATGCGACGAGACCTGCCCTGACGAGTTCAAGATTGCTGCACGGAAGGCATTAGGCCACACTTGGCACAAGCTCGGGCCGGAAGATGGGGATTTGCGCGCCGCGCTGCTGAAGTTCATAGCGGATTTCGCGGCGTGGGAGCGTTCCGCTGATCCCACGTATCTGGAAACGGCTCGTGGTCTTGTCAAGGCTGCCTATCCCGAGGAGGCACCCACGGTCGTTGATTCGTTCGCGGGTGGCGGAACGATACCGTCCGAAGCACTGCGGCTGGGATGTGAAGCGTTTGCAAACGATTTGAATCCGATCGCGGGTCTAATTTGTAAAGTCTTGCTTGAAGATGTTCCGAGACACGGATCGCCATTGATTGATGCGTTGAAGCGGGAAGTGGCCGCGCTAAACACGTTTCTAAAGGCTCAACTCTCCGCTTTCTACCCAGCCCGTATTTCGGGTGAGGAGCCAACTGCTTATCTTTGGGCACGCGTGGTGCGCTGTGAGGCGCCGCGCTGCGGCGCGGCTATTCCCTTATTACGAAGTCTCTGGCTTTCGAAGGGAGATTCAAGTAGGTCAGCGTTGAGGGTTACTGTCGAACGGCCTTCGGGCAAGAGCCCCGATGTAATCCTATCCGTCTATGAGCCGAGCCCCGATGAACAGGTTGGTGCAGGAACTGTTTCGGGCGGCCGAGCTGTATGCCCTGCTTGCACAATCCCGCTTCTTCGGCCGGCTGTCGAGTCTCAGCTTAGAGTGCAGCGCGGCGGGACGGACTCGGCAAGGCTCGTTGCCGTCATGGTGGCTACGCCGGAAGGGAGGAAATTTCGCACACCCGCGACATCCGATCACAAAGCGCTCCACCAGGTTCGAGAGCGAGATGTTCTCTCTCGCGAAGCGGAATACGCGGAAGGCATCCCAGTTTATCCGAATGAGCCCCTCAATCCTGTCCGTCCTTCTCCAAACGCTCGAGGGCTGTCGGCTGTGACCCGCTACGGGATGGCAACGTTTTCTGATTGCTACCTGCCTCGACAACGCGTGGTGCTCTCAGAGTTCGTAAGTTTCGTGAGGAACTACGACTGCAGTGATCCCGGCCTTGATGGCGCCGTCGGACGCTGTCTGCTCATCATACTGGGGCGTTGCGTTGACCGATGGAGTTCTTGTTCCCGCTTGGATTCCAGTCGAGACACAGTGACGGGCTCTTTCTCGAAACAAGCTCTGCAGCTGGTCTGGGACTTTTGCGAGGCGAACCCGTTTTCTGAGTGGTCGGGAGGTCTTGCCAACGCTGTTGAGTGGGTGGAGAAGGCGCTTGAACGGGCTATGATTAGCTTTGTTCACCCAGGTCAAGTTCGATTGGGTGATGCGCGTGCCCTTCCACTCCCCGACCAAAGCGTAGGTGTGTGGTTCACTGATCCTCCCTATTACGACTCGGTTCCGTATGCGGATTTGGCCGATTTTTTCTTTTGTTGGCTGAAACGGGCAAACCCAGCAATGGGTGACCGCCGGGACCCACTGGATCAGTCCAACACGCTTACGCCAAAAAGAGAAGAGTGTGTCTGGAACCAATCTCACTTCGTCGACGGGAAACCCAAAGACGCTAGTTTTTTTGAAGGATGCGTCTCCAACGCCTTCGATGAAGGCAAAAGGGTGCTGGATGCGAACGGAATAGGCTGCGTTGTCTTCGCCCACAAGAGCACCGAAGGTTGGGAGGCCCTTTTGAACGGCTTGCTTAGTGCAGGTCTATGTATTACTTGCTCATGGCCCGTCCAGACAGAGATGAAGTCGCGCACCGCTGCGCGAAATGCGGCCTCGCTAATGGGTAGCGTTCATCTCGTCTGTCGCCCTCGACCCGAAGAGGCGCCGGTCGGTGAATGGGGGGAG
>DATLVQ010000803.1:0-6389 GCA_035577325.1 Bryobacteraceae bacterium
AGGCATTTTGCTCGCGGTGGCGGGATGCGATCATGCGCTGCTCGAATCCCTGGCCGCGGGCAGCGGAGGCAAGCTCCATATTGCGCTCGACAACTGCCCGCACCAGGTGGTGATGTGCGGCTCCGAATCCGCCATCGAACAGTGCATGCAGGAACTTGCGGGAAAGGCCGCCATCTGCCAGAAGCTGCCGTTCTCGCGCGCCTATCACACGCCCTGGTTCGAGGTCTTTAGCGAGCCTTTGCGGCGTTACTTCGACACCGCCACAATCGCCCCTTCACGTGTGGCGCTCTATTCTTGCGTCACCGGACGCCGGTACTCGGAAGACGCCGACGAGATTCGCGAGTTGACGTCCATCGGCTGGGCGCGCACGGTGCGGTTTCGCGAGACCGTGGAGGCCATGTACCGGGATGGCGTACGCATCTTTGTGGAGGCTGGGCCGCGCGGCAACCTCACTGGCTTCATCGACGACACCCTTCGGGGAAAGCCTTACATCGCGATTCCGTCCAACGTGCAGCACCGGTCGGGCATTCTGCAGCTTCATCATCTGATCGCGCAACTGGTGGCGCATGGAGTGCCGGTGCGCCTGGATCATCTTTATCAAAGACGCGCGCCGAGGCAAGTGGAGCTGAATCCGAAGCCCGTGCGGCCCGCGCTCGCGATTGCGTCGGGCCTCAAGCCCATACGCCTGCGCGAAGATTTCAAGCTGCCGGCGCGTCGGCCGTCCGCAGCCCCGAAAGAGGCCGCTCCCAGCCTGGAGATTCGCACAGCGAGCGTTTCTTCGAGCGAGGCGGCCGCCACGCCAGCCGATCCGGCGCGAATGGCGGTAATCGATCGACATTTCCAGACCATGGCCCGGTTTCTCGAAACACAGAAACAAGTGATGCACGCCTATCTTGCGGGGCAGGGAACGGCGGTCGTGGCGCCGGAGGTCTCGCCAGGCCCCTTCATCACGGAAGTGCTCGAATTGTTGCCGGGCTCCAGGGCGCGTGCGCGCCACAAATTCTCTCTCGACCGCGAGCCTTTGTTTCGAGATCACACGCTCGGGCGACATGTGTCCCAGATGGATGCGTCGCTATCCGGTCTTCCCGTGGTACCGCTCACGATCACCATGGAAATCCTGGCGGAGTGCGGCGCACTGCTTGAGCCGGGCCAAGTGCTGGTAGGCATGCGCGAATTTCGCGCTTCTCGATGGATTACGCTCGAACGGCCGGACACCGCCATCGAAATCATGGCGGAGCAGCGCGGACCCGGTCAGGTCTACGTCACGCTGCGTGAAGACACGGCCAGTTCGTCGCCGCGGCCCCTGTGGGCCGAAGGCACGATGCTTTACGCCGATCGGTATCCCGCGGCTCCCGCGCCCGTGGATTTTGCATTGGAAGCGGCAAGCGATTCCAAGTGGCGGCCCGATCGCCTCTACGTGGACGGCATGTTCCACGGGCCGTCCTTCCAGGCTGTGCGCAGTATCGATCGTACGGCGAAAAACGGCGTCACTGCCAGCCTGCAGGTTCCGCCGCGCGATGAGCTGTTCGCCGCAATGACCGAGCCGGCGTTTCTTACCGACCCGGTCGTTCTTGACGCCGCCGGCCAAGTGGTCGCCTTCTGGTCGCAGGAGCAGCTCGATCCCACCGGCGATATTTTCCCGTATCATCTCGCGGCGCTCGATTGTTACGGGCCGCCCCTCGCGCCTGGATCAAAGCTAGACTGCCGCGTTCTCGTGAAACACGTCAGCGATAAGGAGATCCGCTCCGGCATCGAAATTCTGGATTCCCAGGGGCAGGTTCACTATCGGCTGGACAGCTGGGAGGACCGGCGGTTCCCGCAGGCGTCCAATTTCTGGAAGCTTCGCATCGCTCCACCTGAGGCTTACCTGTCCTCGCCTTGGCAAGAGCCGGTCGCGAGTTTCCTCGATCATCAGCGTCTCGCCTGCCGCCGGCTCGACAGCTTCGCTAAAGATTTCTTCGAATCCTCGCACGGGATCTGGCCCAAGGTGCTGGCGTACCTGGTGCTCAGCCGCACGGAGCGCGAGCACTGGCAATCGATGCAGGCCGTGGATAAGCGGCGTCATGAGTGGCTGCTCGGCCGCTGCGCCGCGAAGGATGCGGTGCGCGTTCTGGTGAAGGAACACTTCGGCGTGGATCTGTGCCCGGCCGACGTGGAGATCGTTCCGGACGGTTACGGCCGCCCGCAAGTCGCCGGCGCTTGGACGCGGCAGATCGGGATAACGCCGGCCGTTTCGATCTCGCATACCCGAGGCTTGGCCGTGGCGCTGGCTTCACTCGAACCCGGCCAAATGGTGGGCATAGATATCGAGAGCCTCACCCACTCGCGCGACGATTTCCAATCGGTCGCCTTCTCGGAGCCTGAACGGCAAATCCTCGCCGGCATACCGCACGACGTGCGCGACGAATGGTCATTACGGATGTGGTGCGCGAAAGAGGCCGTGGCGAAAGCTCTCGGCCGCGGATTCACCGGAGGCATGCAGGCGCTGCAGATCGCTGAGGCGGAAGTCGAAAATGGCGTGGTGCAGCTCCTGCTCCAAGGCGGATTGCTGCAGGAATTCACGCAACTGCGGGGCAGGCCGATGATCGCCTATACGTCTCGCGGAAAAGATTTCGTATTTTCCACTATTGTTTACCAGCAGGGGGCGGTTCAATGAAAGCAAGCCGGGGGGAACTCCTGGATTACGTATTACGGACGATTGAAGAGCTGTCTCGCGACTGGGACTACTCGCGGCCCGTGGGCCCCGAGTCTCTGCTCTTCACCGAGTTGGGACTGGAATCGCTGGATGTGGTGGTGCTGGGAACCGCCATCCAGGAGCATTACAAGTTCCAGATGCCGCTGGCGGAGTTGCTTTCCGACGTAGGCCAGCGCGAGCGCCGTGACTTGTCCATCGCCGAGCTGGTGGACTTCGCGGATCGGTATCTAAACGGAAAAATCTCCGTGTTCGAGACAAGGGTAAGCCAATGAGCGTAAAAACACTTCTAATCGGACTGGATGGCGCCACATTTTCGGTTCTCGATCCATTGATGGAACAGGGCGTGATGCCGTTCCTGAAATCGTTCCTGGCGGAGGGGGCGCGCGCCAACCTGCGCACCATCGTCCCGCCGCTGACGCCGCCGGCATGGACATCGCTGATGACTGGCCGCACACCGGGGCAACACGGCGTCTTCGATTTCTTCCGGATGGAATCGGCCGCCGGCCGCCACATCCGTTTTTTCAACTCCAATGACGTGCAGTGCGACACCATTTGGTCCCTGGCCTCGCGGCAGGGCATGCGCGTAACGTCGCTGAACTTTCCGGCCATGTTTCCGGCGCCCAAGATATCCGGACACGTTGTGCCGGGCTGGGTGCCGTGGCGCCAGTTGCGGCTGGCCTGCTGGCCCGAGGATCTGCTGGATCGCCTTAAGACGATCCCCGGATTCAATCAGCGCGAGCTGGCCATGGACATCAAGCTCGAGGAGAAAGCGACGGAGGGCTGCTCCAATCGCGAGGAGTATGGGCCGTGGATTGAGCTCCACATCCGCCGCGAACAAAACTGGTTCGAGATTCTCCGTCATTTGATTCAGGAGGACCCGTCGGAGCTGACCGCCGTCCTGTTCGATGGCGTCGATAAGCTGCAACATCTTTGTTGGCGCTTCCTGCGTCCCGAGGACGCAAAGCCGCTCGATGCCGACTGGGAGTTCACGGTCCGCGAGCTGTGCCTGAAATACTTCCGTCAGTTGGATGGCCTGCTCGAACAGATGTGTGAGTTGGCCGGTCCGCAGGCAACAGTAATGATGGCCTCCGACCATGGATTCGGTCCCACTTACGAAGTCTTTCACATCAACACGTGGCTCCAGAAGAATGGTTACCTGGCATGGTCCGAGGGCGCGGCCGCCCGCGATACCGAGGGCGCTGTTCTGGGAGTGGGCCAGGTGGCGCGTCACACCTGGCTGCTGGACTGGAGCCGCACCACGGCCTTTGCTACCACGCCCACCAGTAATGGTATTCACATCGCCGTCAACCGCGACGGCAACTCTCCCGGGGTTCCGGTAGCGGAATATCCAGCCTTCCGGCGGCGCCTGGTGGAGCAACTGCGCGCCTTCCGCGATCCGAAAACCCAAGAGCCCATAGTGACCGAAATCTGGACGCGCGAGGAAGCGTTCAGCGGCCCCCACGCCGAGGCCGGACCGGATCTGACATTGATCCTGCGCGACGGCGGGTTGGTTTCAATTCTGCCCGCGCCCGAACCGCTGTCCCAGCGCAGTACTATCGGTGGCGCGCATCGTCCGATCGGAGTTTTCGCGGCGAGAGGCCCAGGGATGAAAGCCGGCATCACGGCGCGGGAAATGTCGATCCTGGATGTCGCGCCCACGGTGCTCTACAGCCTCGGTTTGGGCGTGCCCTGCGAAATGCAGGGTCGCGTGGCTGAGGAGTTGTACCATCCGGAATCTCTCGATTCGCACCCGGTGCGGCGCGTCAAGGCTGGCCCGGCTGGTGTCAACGGTTCAGCGCACTCAGCAGTCAATAGCTCGGCGTTGCCGTCACAGAATGGCTCAGGAGCACCTCCCTTGGAATACGAGGAGGCCGTACTCGATCGCCTGCGCGAGCTTGGTTATATCGAATAAGGAGCGAATAGCGAAATCATGCCCAAAATACAGGCCAACGGAGCGAATTTCCATTACATCGCTCTAGGGGCTGGACCAGATGTTGTGATGCTCCATGGCTTTCTGGGCAATCTCGCTGTTTGGCATCTGGCTATGGTGCCGCAACTCCGTCGCGAATTCCGCCTGACGACCTACGATCTCCGCGGCCATGGCTACAGCGAGGTCACTCCTGCCGGATACACCGCGCGGAACATGGCGGAGGATTTGCGCTGCCTGCTCGACGAACTGGGAATTCAACAGGCCTCGCTGGTGGGCCACAGCTTCGGCGCTGACGTCTGCCTTTATTTTGCCTTGAAGCACCCGCACCGCGTAAAGAAAATGGTGGCCATGGAGCCGGGTCTCGCGGCGCTGGTAGACAACCGCAAGTGCAAGGAGTGGATCGGCTGGTCGGCGTGGGTGGCCAAACTGGAGGAGGCCGGCCTCGAAGTTCCGGAGGACAAGCGCACGGATCTCGATTACCTGCTCAAGCTCAGCCTGGAAACGCCGAAGTTTTATGGACCGGCGCGTGGCTTGCCCCGCAACCGCGAGCCGCTGCTGAACCTGCTGCAAAAAACGTCGATCATGAAGGATTACGAAGACGTAGGCGAGCTGACTCTGGAGGCGCTGGGCCGCATCCAAACCCCTACCATGCTGATCTACGGGCAGAAGTCCCACTTCATCAGTTCCTGCGATCCCGTGCACAAAGGATTGCCCAATAGCCAGCTGGTGATGCTGCCGGGCGGGGAACATTTCGGCCCACTCGAGCAGCCGGAGTTGCTCAACCAGCACATCCTGGAGTTTCTGAGGCCGCCAAAGGCGTCGTCTCCCGGCCTGGGAGATGTCGTCCCACTTGACGGCTCGGCATTGGAAGCCGGTGGCTTGTGACAGCGCGCGGCAATCAGAGCATTCTGGTAACGGGTGCCGGCCGGGGACTGGGATTGGAGACCGCCCTGGTCCTGGCGCAGGCCGGATTTCGCGTGTGGGCAGGCATTCGTGATTTCGCAAGGCGCGATGCCCTGCTCGATGCCGGCGCCAAGCGTGGTGTGAAACTGGAACCCGTCCGTCTGGATATTACCGATCCGTTGTCCGTCGATGAAGCCTTCCAGTCGATCGCGCGATCCGGACAGTTGTATGGCGTGGTAAACAATGCCGGTGTCACGGCGCGCGCTTATTTCGAGGATTTTCCCGAGGAGCGAGCCCGCCAGATTATAGAAGTCAACTTGTTCGGAACGATGAACGTTACGCGGCGGGCGCTGCCGCTGTTGCGCCAGGCCGGAAACGGGCGAATCGTGATGATTAGCTCGGTCGGCGGCCGCATCGGCTCGATGAGCGTGGCGCCTTACTGCGCCAGCAAGTTCGGGCTCGAGGGTTTTAGCGAGGCTCTGGCCCTTGAGATGAAGCCGTTTGGCATCGACGTAGTTATCATCGAGCCGGGCATCGTCAATACCGAGATCTGGGAGGAGGAACGGCGACTGCTGCCCGCTACCCGCGATCCGCAAAGCCCGTACTTCCGCCTGTTTTGGAACGCCGAAGCGCAGGCCGAAAAAATGCTGCGGAGCTCGCGGCTCACTCCGGCCGATATTGCCGCGCAGGTGCTGCGCGCCATCACCGTGAAAAAGCCGCGCCTGCGCTATGTCGTAGGCCGGCGCGCCCGTCTGGTGCTGGCCTTGCGGCGTCATCTGCCGGGCGAGCTTTTCGAAAGGCTCTACTTCGGCGAGTTGCTTCGCCGCGCCACGCGAGGCGATTCGTCCGCACACATACCCG
>DATLVQ010000804.1:0-8106 GCA_035577325.1 Bryobacteraceae bacterium
GGATTCGGGTTCTCTTCAGATAATTGTCGATGACTCCGCGCAGTACGGGAGCAGCTGTGCGCGACACCGTGACAAATGCCTCGTCCATTAAGTCCGCCGCGCGGATTGCTTTGAGCGCAGCAAGATGGTGGTCGCTGGGCAAGAACACAAGCAAGGGCTCCTTGATGAGAAGACGGAACGCCAACTCCGGGAACCCTCGTTCCCGTCGAAGAAAAGCTGCATCAACGGCTCCCTTCAAGAGGGCATTCGCGAGTGCTGGCGAATATTGACTCGAAATCGTCACGTCGATGTTCGGCAATTCTTCACGCAAAATTCCGAAGGCTTCGGGCATCCAGGTCAATTCGTGGTTGGTCAGGAAGCCCATGACGAAGCGCGGCTTCGCTGGATGAGCGACCCCGCGTGCAGCGTCGGTTGCCGTTTCCACCTGCGATAGAACCAACCGGGCTTGATCGAGAAACGCTCGACCCGCCCGGGTCAGTTCGATCCCGCGAGCGCCGCGCGTTAGCAGTTGGGCACCGACCTCGTCTTCAAGATCCCGGATCTGCCGGCTCAACGAAGGTTGTGACGTGTGCAGTTTTCGCGCGGCCGCGACCGTCACACTTCCCGCGTCGGCGACGGCAACGAAATAGCGAAGGTGTCGCAGTTCCATTTCTACTCATGCTTCTGAAGCATGAACGCCAAACTTACAAAGTCTTTTTCAAGGCGCTCCAGGAAGCTAACCTTGCCGTTAATCAGAGTTGCATGAGCAAATTGAGAGAACAGCCTACGAAATCTGGTTGGCGGACGGGAGCCGTTACGGCGACGACCTCGGCCATTGGTTTCAAGCTGAAATTGAAGTGTTGGAGGAATGCGCTTGACCCTAGGGGGCAGGCAGCAATAAACCCGTAACAAGAAAGAGAAAAGCAAATGAACACAGTTACAACAAAGAACGGAATGCAGTTAGCGCTGCTAAGCATCGTGGCAATCGCCGCGATAGCGTTTTCGATTAACGCGGAGCCTGCTCAGGCGCAGGGCGGCCAGCCGGTAAAGAACGTCGTGCTGGTGCACGGCGCCTTTGCCGACGGCTCCGGCTGGGAAGCCGTGGCCAAGATCCTCGAGAAGGATGGCTACAAGGTGTCGGTGGCGCAGCCCCCCGAGACCTCCTACGCCGAAGACGTCAAGTACACGAAGGCGGCCGTCGACGCCATGAACGGGCCGGTGGTTCTGGTGGGCCACAGTTATGGCGGGTCCATCATCACCGAGGCCGGCAACGATCCGAACGTTTCGGCACTGGTCTACATCGCCGCCTTTGCGCTCGATGACGGTGAGAGCTGTGCGACGATCGAACAGGCCTTACCGCCGGCCACCAAGGCAATCAAGCCGGATAGCAACGGTAACTTTTGGATAGACCAGGAGCATTTCGCGGCCGACTTTGCGGCGGACGTTCCGCCGGCCGTGTCCCACTTCATGGCCGAGTCGCAGGTGCCGATTTCCACCGATTCGTTCACTCACAAGGTCACGACGCCCGCCTGGAAGACCAAGCCCACTTGGTACATGGTGGCCACCGCAGACCGTTCGATCAATCCGGACCAGGAGCGCATGATGGCGAAGCGCGCTAATGCAAAGACGGTCGAAGTGAACGCCAGCCATGTGGCGTACATGTCTCATCCGAAGGAAACAGCCAAACTCATCGAACAGGCTGCCACCTCCGCGACCGTCAAACAATAGGCTGCGCCCCCGGCTCCCTCGAGAGTAGACCTCCGCCGATCCTGACAAAATCGGCGGAGGCCCGGACGAGCACGGGCGCGTAAGGAGAACATAGTGAAGAATCGCATCACCATACAAGGCCGGGAGGGTGTGTTTGGCGCCTATATCGCGCAGCCGAGGGTCTTGCCGGCTCCCGCCGTCGTCGTTCTACACGAGGTGTTCGGGGTGAACACCGACATCCGCAAGACCTGCGACGAATTGGCGGAACAAGGCTTTCTTGCGATCGCGGCCGATCTATTCTGGCGCCAGGAGCCAGGCGTCGATCTCAACCATTGGTCCGATGCGGAGTGGAAAAAGGGATTAGCCCTATACGCCGCCTATGACCGCGATAAGGGCGTTCGCGACATCTCCACTACCGCTCATGCAGCGGGCCAACTGGACGGCGCTTCGGGCAAGGTCGGCGTGATGGGCTTCTGCCTCGGTGGCCTGATGACCTTTTTGACCGCAGCGCGGGAAAAGATAGACGCTACCGTAGCCTATCACGGCGGGGAAACGGAAAAATACCTCGACGAAGCCGACAAAATCACGGCCCCGATGTTGATGCACCTCGCTGAAGAGGACGAATTCATCTCCAAGGAGGCTCAGACAAAAATCAAAGCCGCGCTCTCAAATAAGCCGAATGTGAAGATCTATACTTATCCTGGATGCAAGCACGCATTCGCACGTCACACCGGCACTCACTACAACGCCGAAGCTGCAGCCAAAGCGAACGGGCGAACTTGGCAATTTCTTCACGATCACCTGAGCTGATTGCATCACGCTACGGCGCGCAGGACGCAGACCTTTTCAATCAGAAGCTTAAAGGCACCGCATGGAAGTCGAAGCCGAGCTGGTACATCGTTGGCAAAAAAGACCACACCGTGCATCCCGATCTGGAGCGCTTTTTTGCGAAGCGTATGGGCGCCACTACGAAGTATCGCAGATGACGGAGCTCCATTTGCGCCCAATCATACCCGATCAGTATGGTGAACCAAGCAGCAAGGTACTTCCGCTTATCTGCCTTTTAGATAATGTGAGAGCGATGATCGTTCCAGTTGGAACGGCGCAACGAACGAAAGGAAAACTATGGAAAAGAAAAGAGACCAGGAACGGCTCACGCCCGACAACGCCGCTCTCCTCCTCATCGACCACCAAGTTGGGCTCTTCACTGGCGTCAGAGACATCCCGGTAGGGGAATTGAAGCATAACGTCGTCGGGCTGGCGAAAGCGGCCAAAGTTTTGGGAGTGCCGATTATTGTAACTGCTACTTCTCCGGAGATGTGGGGGCCGATCATCCCGGAGCTGACGGAAGCCTTACCCGGAATTTCAATCATTAACCGAACAACGGTCAATGCGTTCGACGAGCCCCGGTTTGCCAAAGCAGTCGAGGCAACTGGGCGCAAGAAGCTCGTTATCGCTGGCGTTTCGACTGAAGTCTGCCTGGCTTTCCCCGCAATCTTTGCGACTGGGATTGGCTACGATGCATACGCCGTGATTGACGCTTCCGGCACGTTCAGCGAAACCAAGCGCATCACCGGTCTGTTGCGCATGGTTCAAGCCGGTGTGGTCGTCACCGACTACGCTACCGTCGCCGTGGAAATGCTCAGGCACAACGCGAGTCCGAAGGCGGGCGATCTCTATGCGGCCCTCGATATGCCTTGGGCCGGGCTGGTCGGGCAATTGGCGGGAGCATTCGCCAAGGGCGGAACGGCCTAAAGCGAGACGGCACACGTCAGAGGTCACAACTTACGAGCTGATAAACTCCTATTTTTTCGCGGCCGCTTCTTTGGCGCTCTGCCAGAATTTTTCCGCCGCTGGACTACTTCTCTTGCCGTGCGCACATTAAGTCTCGTCCCTCATGGCCTAACCGTATCTTCAACGGAAAGATAAAGCCGCCGGTGTAACGCAATGAAGCTCAAGAGAAGACTCCACCTTTTGCTTCTTGTGTTTTTTGTGATGTCAATCCAGCTCGCGCGCGGCGCTGAAGCGCCCGCTGTGATCGACCGGCCCGCATCAGCAAGCGGTCCAACTCAGGTCTCCATCGGAATCTGGATCGTGGACATCACCGCGATCGACAGCGCCCAGCAAAACTTCACCGCCGACATCGCCGTCGTGCTGCAGTGGAAGGACGCTCGCCTTGCCCATACTGGTACCGGCCTGGCGCACTACGCGCTCGATCAAATCTGGACTCCACGAGTGGCTATCGCGAATGAAACCAGTACGCTCAGTCGCAAGTTTCCGGAATCAGTCGAGGTCGAACCAGACGGCACCGTGATTTATCGGCAACGTTATGCCGGATCGTTCACCCAATCCTTACGACTGCAATCTTTTCCGTTCGACCGGCAGGCGTTTCACATTCAGTTGGTTGCAATTCGATATCGGCCTAACGAAGTGGTGTTTGTGCCGGATGAGAACTGGATCCGTGAAGGACTTCAGCAGGCGGCCGGCATCTCGCCGTCGATCACTTTGCCCGACTGGACGGTAGAAAAATGGGATGCCAAGGCGAGCGTTTATTCGCTAACACCTGGCTTGCAGTATTCGGGGTATTCTTTCGAATTCACCGCTTCACGCAACGTCGAGCACTACATCCTAAAAGTAATCCTGCCTTTGGTTCTAATCGTGATGATGTCATGGTCCGTGTTCTGGACCGAACCGACGAACTCGAACACGCAGTTCAGCATCGCCGTGACTTCAATGCTCACGCTGATCGCCTATCGCTTTGCCGTGGATACCCAACTACCGCGCTTGCCTTACATGACGCGGCTCGATGCTTTCTTTCTAGTCAGCACCCTGCTCGTTTTCTTGTCGCTGATCGAAGTCTTGGTCACGACCATTCTCGATAACAATAACCAGGTCGCGCGAGCGAAGAAGCTTGATTGCTACTGCCGGGTAATCGTTCCTATGATTTTCGTTATCGCCTCGATTGCCATCTTTGGTCATCCGCGCGGCTGATCCGAATGGATCTGTTGGTCCAAAGCCCCATTATTAAATCGCAGATGCAAGAACGGCCTATGCCATTTCGTCAGGAACGCAGATCACCGATGCGCGTGATCGGTTTATCGCCTACAGCTAATTCAACGGTTTCACAGGTTGCGATTTGTTGCGAAGGCGTATTGGTCGGATTTCTTCCCACGGATGTCCTTCCATTTGCTTCCGAATCGCGGGTTTTAGCTCTCTCAGAATTTTGAGGAACGCCATTAGCACCGGGCTCTGGTCGGACTTTCGCCACGTCACGCACAACGGGATCTGAGCTGATTTTGGAATAATTGGTTTAATAACGACTGGGCGCTTTAGGCATCGGACACAACTGGGCACGACGGACACACATAGTCCGCTCTCCACGAGGGTCAGCACAGTGGCCATAAAATCCGGCTCGTTGACGATCGTAGGCGAAAAACCTGCGCGTCTGCAAACGGCGATAACTTCATCAAACAAGGTGCGAGCTCCTTTTCGGTGAAATTGCACGAATTGTTCGGAAGCCAATTCCTTGAGGCGAACAATCCGCTCCCTTGCCAACCGGTGGATCGGGGACAGGACGACTCCTAGCTGGTCGGTGTAGACATTTTCTTCTTCGAATTCCGCGCGCCGGTCCGGCGGCAGTTTTCTCGAGAAGCCCAGGTCAATCTGATCAGCATCAAAGGCCGCGAGCTGCTGGTCAGGAGTCATTTCATGGAGGCGTAGCTGGACGTCAGGAAATTTCTGCCGATACGACTGCACGAGGGAAGGCAAGAACGGGCTCGAGGCAGTGCCGAAGAAGCCAATGCTCAAGCTTCCGACCTCACCGCGCGCCGCGCGCCGTGCCACCTGCGCTGCTTCAGTCGCATGACGCAAGATTTGCTCCGCTTCACCAAGGAAGACGGCTCCCGCTGTGGTAAGTTGAACGGTTCGCTTCGTCCGGTGGAGGAGCTTGACGCCAAGCTCCTCTTCCAAGTCGAGGATGGTTTGGCTAATCGCCGGTTGCGCCACGTGCAGGCGACGCGACGCCTCGCTGTAATTCAAGTGATGCGCAACGCCGACAAAGTAACGCAGATGTCGAAGCTCCATAACTTCACCCTTATCGCTAAATCCGATTACTACAAGCGAATCATACGATTTCCGCGATGGCAAGAATGGAGCGATACAACTGGCAGACAAATCAGAAATGAAAACGGATAACGGGTCACATGGACAACAAAGCTCGGGCTCGCGTTCTGAAGCGAAACTATCCGCTCGAACCTATGGCGAGTTGCAGCGGCAGCTGCACAAAGACCTGCTCGCGCAGCACCCGGAATGGATCGATGCTGACGGCAACTGCCCTACCTGCGACGACTACGAGCGTCGATTCGCTCGGCTCATCTCGATTTTCAAATCCCAAAGCAAAAAATCGCAACGAAAGGAGCGAAATGAAACCTAGAAAACTAACCGGCAAAGTTGTTCAATGCCTTCCCAACCAAACAGAGAGGAGACTCCTATGCAACCACATCAAGCTGACTACTTCACTGCGTATCACTACGTAAAGCTGACACGAGACGCCAACGGTGTTCTGATTGTTCAACTCCACACCAACGACGGCCCGTGCATTATGACCGCACAAACTCACACGGAGTTTGTCGAGGCCTTCTACAGGATTTCGCAGGATCGAGCGAACAAGATCGTAATCCTGACGGGGGCAGGTGGCGACTTCATCACGAACGTCGAATGGTCGTCGTTCGGCAAAGTCGCCGATCCCGGCGTCTGGAGCCAGATTCACGACGAAGGCGTTCAGGTTTTGGAAAACATAGCCAACATACGTGTGCCGGTCATCGCGGCGATCGAGGGACGCGCGCATATTCACTCCGATTATGCGCTGCTCGCCAACGTGATTGTGGCTGCCGAGGGGGCGACCTTCCAGGATGTGGGCCACTATGCCGCTGGCGTTGCACCCGGTGACGGAATCTTTACTACATGGAGTTATCGCGCCGGCGCAGGACGAGCCGAGGCCTTCCTCCTCAACCCGCAGCCGCTGCCGGCGCGTACTGCACAGGAATGGGGGGTCGTTGCCGAAGTTGTGCCGAACGGCAAGGCACTCGGTCGGGCGCAGGAATTAGCCGAGCTGTACCTGAAGGCTCCGGAAGTGACGCGTCGCAACACACGAGTGCACTTCATCCAACCATTGAAAGAGCGCATTGTGCGGGAAGTCGGCTACGGACTATCGCTCGAGGGATCATCTTCAGCCGACCTTGTGAAGTCGATGCGAGGCACTGCGGCGGAGAGGACGAGTACAACATCATAAGACACGGAACGCGGGTTCGAGCCGTGTAGGCTCCGGGGTTTTTGTATTACAGAAACTGCTGGTTACGCCAATTTCGGACCGATCACTTTGCAGCCGCCGCTTCTTTCGCGCACTGCCAGAACTTTTCCGCGGCTGGGCTGAGTCGGCCTTTTGTTCCGGCGATGCCGACCGAGATCGGTTTCGGCTCAGGAGTGATGTGCAAAAATTTCAGGCGGTTACCAAAACTGTAACCCAAGTCCGTGGCAATGGCGACGCCGGTTCCCGCTTCGACGGCCGACACAACGGCGGAAAAACTGTCGTGCTCCTCCACCACGCGCGGTTTCTGTTTCACCTTCGAAAAGATGATCGAGAGATAATCGTAGTAATTCGAATAATCTTCGCGGGTCAGGCCAATCAACGGTTCGGCGGCAACCTCGGTGATCGGAATGGCGCGGCGTCGGGCAAACGGATGCTGCAGGGCCACCACCACGCAAACGCGTTCGTGAAACAACTCCTCATAGCGCAGGTCGTGCAACGCACTAGCCTTCAGAGGAGGAACGATCAATCCGAGTTGAAGCCGGCCATCGCGTATCCCATCGAGAATGGCGTTGTTGCTCCAATCGTGCAATTTGACGTGGACGTTTGGCATTTTTCTCTGAAATGCCCGTAAGATTTTCGGCACAATTTCGGCAGTTGGCGTCGGTGAGTAGCCGACGTGGAGCTCGGTAGGCTCTGCACGTGCAACCGCGCGCGCTTTGGTGACGGCTTCGTCCGCGTTTTGCAATAACGCGCGCGCATTGTCGAGGAACGCCCGGCCCGCATCGGTCAACCGAACTGACTTGGCCGTGCGTTCGAGCAAGCAAAATCCAATTTCGTCTTCGAGATCGCGGATTTGCCGGCTGAGCGCTGGCTGCGAGACATGCAGCTTCAGTGCCGCGCGCGAGACGTTTTCCATCTCGGCCACGGCGACGAAGTAGCGCAGGTGCCGCAGTTCCACGGTCGATGAGTCTATGCCTGCCAGGCATGCCGAGGCAAGAAACATAGTCTTTCACAAAGCCGGCCGCGCGGCGCGATCGTCTCCGTAACAAACGAGAGGAAAATATGATCAAGAAAACTAAACAGAACGCGGCGAAGTATTCGTCGATCCTTAT
>DATLVQ010000805.1:0-4630 GCA_035577325.1 Bryobacteraceae bacterium
TCTATGCGTCCAAGAATCTCGGGTTCAAGAGTGGCGGCTATAACTCTAGCGAGCTGAGCCTGCCGGCGTTCCAACCCGAAAAGCTCAACGCATATGAAATAGGGCTCAAGTCGGAGTTTCTGGATCACAAACTCCGCTGGAACGGCGCCGCGTTCTACTACCGTTACACGAATATCCAGATGGTCAAGTTGACGGCCGACAACCAACTGCAAGAGTACAACGGCCCGTCGGCAACGGTATACGGAGTCGACTTTGACGCAGAAGCGCGCATGTCGCGGGGATTGACGTTAAACCTTGGCGCAAGTTACGTCCACGATCGGTTTACGGAAGATACACCCACGGTACAGTGGAATGTGCCCAACCCGCCGTTTCCCGGCGGCAGCAATTCGTTCTTCGCGTCGGCAAACGGGCATGAATTGCCTCACACGCCGACCTGGACGACGAACGTGGGTCTAAATTATCAGCTGGACACGGCCGCCGGGAGATGGGCGCTCGACGCCAACTTACTGCACAACAGCGGCTGGTTTGGCGAGCCGGACAATCAACTTGCCCAACGGGCTTACAATTCCATCAACGCCGACGTATACATCCGACCGCACAATCAGCCGTTCTCCATCGGGCTGTGGGGTAGAAATCTGTCGAATCAGCTGGTGTACACAGCGGTATCGGGGAATGCCATCTCCAGCTTGGGACAATATGCACCTCCCCGTACCTATGGGATCAGGATTCGCGCCGATTTCTAGCCTGGCTTGGACGAGTATTGGGGTCCGCAAGTCGCCTGCGGTGGGCCCGCCGGGCGGTTTCCCTCCCATCGGCGGCATGTCAAGATGACAGCCGGCTCGACTTGACTATTCGACTTACCAGCAGCGCGAGAGGGGACCCAATTGGAGACCGTGAATTTTCGTACCCGAACAGGCCAGGTGCGGCGCGCCAAGACTCGCGCCCGGATTTTGACGACAGCATTCGCATTGTTCGACGAAAAGGGACTGCAGAACGTCACGGTCGAGGACGTGCGCGCGCTGGCGGGGTTGGCGCGGGGCTCCTTTTACAATTACTTCCCCACCTACGAGCACATGCTCAGGGAATTGGCGGCGCAAATTAGCCTGCAAATCAACAGGGAACAATCGGCGAGGTTCGATGGAGCTACGAACTCCCTCGAGCGGATGTGGTGCAATCTTCGATACTTCATCCTCCGCGGCGGCTCGGACCGCTCCTGCGGAGAGATCCTGATACGAATCACGCCATTACTCGGTCCCCTGAACGATTCCATGCGGATTCGAGCGGAGCAGGAATTGCGGTCGTGTGTCAGGAAGAAGCTTATTCGAGTACCCTCCTCTGGAGTGGCGCTGGATCTGGGCTATGGCTTGGGATCAGTCATGATCCGGCGTGCATCCGAGAATGGGATCAACTTAAAGGACATCGGAGCCGCGGGCCTGCTCTTTATGCGCGCTCTCGGCGTCTCGGAAAGCGAGGCGCTGCGAATCTCCCGGCTGCCGCTGCCGGAGATGCCCACCGTTCCATTGCGCGACGCTGTGATCGGCAGCTTCGACGACATTTAACCCGAGTCACGTCGATCATAGGCTGATTGAACTGATCGTCATCGCCTTATCTTCATCTTGACGATATGTCATTATGACACTACACTATGCGCAATGTGGAAGCATGAAAGTCGCCGGTTAACTGTTTTTTCAATCCGAGCGGCACACGCGCTCCTGGCGCTCGCCGCGGCCGTGAATGCCGGTTGCGCCAAGACGGCGGTTCCAGAATCTCAACCGACTTCCTCGAGCTGTCCCGACATCCAGCCGATGCATGGTTTGCTGCCGGTGCTGTTTGGCGTGGGCCTGCTGCCCAAACCGCCCATAGCGACCTCGATTGCTCCGGGCGATTCGACCTCGAGCACCATCATCCACCCTGACTCAACGCGGCAAATCACCTGTGGAAAGGTCGCAACCAAAGACTTCAACGACATCGTCTTTGCTCACCCGACCCTGGGCAGTGGGAAATCGAGCGCGCTCAAACTCGATATTCTCGTTCCTCAGCCGCCAAAAATGCGCCCCCTGGTTCTCTACGTGACCGGCGGCGGCTTCAGCCGAGCTCCCAAGGAGGCCGCGCTCAATTTGCGCACATATGTCGCAGAGGCCGGTTTCGTGGTGGCCAGCCTGCAGTACCGCACGGTTTCCGACGGAGCAAACTATAGAGACGGCATTTCGGACGTAAAATCCGCGATTCGATTTCTACGAGCCAATGCCGAGCAATTTGGAATAGACCCAGAGCATGTTGCCGTCTGGGGCGAGTCAGCGGGTGGCTACCTGGCAGCCATGGCGGGCCTCACCAACAGCTCCAAAGCATTTGAGTCCGGTGAGAACCTGGATCAAAGCAGCGATGTTCAGGCGGTCATAGACAAATTTGGGGCCTCGGATATCTCTCAGATCGCCGCGGACTTCGATGCGAAGGCCAAGGCACAGTACGCAGACACCAATTCAGTCACGCACTACGTCGGCCAGGACGTCGACACGCGCGCCAACCCCTTGACCTATATACGTGCCGATGCGCCTCCCTTTCTGATTTTCCACGGCAGCAAGGACCGCCTGGTCTCACCCAGCCAGACGCTCATGCTGCACAATGCGCTGCTGGCTGCCGGAGCGCACAGCACGCGATACGTGCTGGATGGAGCTGACCATGGGGATCTGGCCTTCATGGGAGATAAGAAATCGGGACTCCCTTGGTCTGCACGGGAAACCATGGACATCATAGTCGACTTCCTAAAGCGCAGCCTGGGCGCAGATGCGGGGACGTAGGTCCACTAGGGCAACGATGGCCTACGCTGAGGCGCTCATGACGGCCTCGCGCGAATTCATGAAACCATTCGCCGACCGTCCCGGTGACCGAGCCGCCTGGAGAGCTGATTCGCGGCCTGGCGCAGTGCGGTCCCGATCTCCGGCTGGCGCACGTCGAAGCCTGCCGAATAACCCAGCGCCACCAGCGCCAGCACCATGGATCCATGCGCATCGAATACGGGAACGGCCATGCCGGTAATCCCTGCAATGAATTGACCGGCGCAGGCGATGCCCGAGGATCTGATTTAAGTATTAAGTAAGACGGGACACCTACGCTGTGGCGACGTCCCCCGGTCCTCCATACGCGAGCCAACCACCATCGACCGGCAACGTGACCCCTGTGATGAACTCACTCCACTCCGAGAGAAGAAATGCTGCGGCTCTGGCGACGTCCTCCACTTCTCCCAGGCGGCCGAGTGGTGTGCGGCGCTGTAGCCGGTCAATATCAATTTTGCCTTCTGTCGCGAGGCGCTCGATCATCGGCGTGTTGATATACGTTGGTGCCAGTGCATTTACTCGTATGTTGGATGTCCCCCACTCGCATGCCAGTGTTCGCGCGAGCTGGGCGATGGCGGCCTTTGCCGGACCGTACGCGTGGCGGCGGGGAATGCCGAGAATTCCGTTGACCGACGAGATAACGACTATAGAGCCTTGCCGTTCTCTCAGCATGTAGCGAGCGGCTGCACGCGCTACAAGAAATGTTCCGCGAAGGTTGACATCCACCACACGCTGCCAATGGGCGATATCAACCTCGATAGCCGGAACCACAGCATCACTTATCCCCGCGCTGTTGAAAACTCCATCCAACCCGCCAAGAGTTTTCACCATGAGTGCGACAGTGTCCTCACACTGTGCCTCGTCGACAACATCGAGCGCCCGTGTCTGGACTTTCCCGTGATGCTGCCATACGGCACTCAGTGTCTTGATGTCACGATCAGCGGCGAGAACTTGGGCTCCACAGCGGGTAAAGAAGTCGGCCGCGCCTAGCCCAATGCCACTCGCGGCGCCCGTGACGAGGATCCTTTTGCCTTGGAGCAGATCTTTTACCATTAGCGGGCCTTCCTGTTCATGGTTGCGCATCCCATTCCGGCTATGTTGGCTTCAGCGAAACTGGGAAAGTAAGTGGACATCATTCGCTCGCCGTAGGCGACGAGGTTCGTATGGGAAGCAGCGGCATCGCGTACCGGTGATTCGAACCAAGGTGAGAGCGCGCTCACGATTTGGGCAAAGACGCTGGCGTCTGCTCCGCAGGGGTTCTGCCCCAACAAGTAAGGTTTGTCCCCCAGGATTTCAGCGAGCGCGTCGTACCCTCGCCGCGCAAAGAATGCAATTTCTTCGGTGTTGTGACGGCCGAGTCCCTGTGCGTGAAGATAGCCGAGGACCGCGGCACGCTGCTTCTGCCGCGCGTCCTCTTGAATGTCTTGCGGAAGATGATCGAAGAAATGCGCGGGCCCCTTGTAGAAGTTTTCATCGACCGCCCAGCGTGAGTGGACCATGGCCCAGTAGAGATTGTCCTCCGCCAGCCTCTCCACAGCCCAGGCCGTCGCACGCTGAATGTGGTTCAAACCGGCATCGAGGTCACGAGAGTGTTTAAGTTCTAGATGGCGTCGGATGAAAGTTGAGTCAGCGATGATCGAACCGTCGTCATCAATGTACGGAAGCTTGCCTTTTGGCGCATTTGCCCGCCCGTCGAATCGCTTGTTGTACTCGAGAGTTAGCATCTGTAGATGAACTTCTGTTTTGATGGCGAACGGCCCTGCACCTGGTAATCCAAACGCCGGTGCGAAGGTATA
>DATLVQ010000806.1:0-8579 GCA_035577325.1 Bryobacteraceae bacterium
GCGCATTCAATTGCGCTTCATGCGCAAGTGTGCGGCAAACATGCGCCTGATTTTTTCTAAGGATTGATGGAGAATGATGCCCGCTCTTCCGCGGCCGTGCCGGCTTGCCGCACGATGGCGCGCAACTCGTAATTGCCCGGCTTGAAGCTGCTGAGTGGCAGCGACGCCACGTAACGGATGCGCCCCCTTGCGTCCGCAACCGGCAATTCGGGCGTGGCCTTGGCCACCAGTTGGCCTTCGAGGAGAAACTCCATGGTCAGTTGCGGCTTGTCAGCGGCCGAGGCCGCCGGGTACACCACCATGTAGTAGGACAGCTCTCCGCCGCCCGCGGGTTGAATGGAACTGTCTAGCGTGGGCACGACCCTGCCGCCCTGGAAATGAAATGGATCCTCGGCATCGGCCAGGACGCCCTGGGGCTCGATGCGGCGAAGCAGCGCCAAGTTGCTGATACGCACCCCCGAAGCCGCCGAAACCGGGACCACCACCGATGCCCGCTTGGCGCTTGTCTTCATGCTCTCGCGATCCATCACGGCGGACTCGAGCGTGTACCGTCCAGGCGCCAGCTCCGCATGGTAGGTCTGCGTGAAATGCCCTCTGCGGAAGCTGTCCAGCTTGTCGGCGGGCGCCACGATGGGAACGTCGCGGCTGAAGCGCTGCACGATCTCGCCCCGCGGATTTTTGAGCAGCGTCAGCAGCGAAACATGCGCGCGGTACTGATTCTTTTCCTTATCTTCTGTAAAGGTGACATCCTGCATCGGCAGTTCCAGCACCAGCGCGTACTCGACCTTCTCGTTCTGCTTCTCAAACCGGAGGGCCGCTGCGTAATAGGGAATGGTTCTCGGCAGCGGCGCCGCTTCCAGTGCGCGCAGTAAGGGCATTTCGTAAGCCAGCACCGCACCCGCAGAGGGCGGCAGAGCGAAATACCCGCTCCGTGTCTGCACCTTTACGTCCGCCCGGTCTATCTTCACTGCGATCTTGCGGAACTTGCCATCGTACTCCGCGATCTGGGGAACGTACGAGAGCTGGTAATACGTATCGATATCCTCGGCTAGTTTGTGGAACGGGGCGCGATAATCGTTGGTGTTCGCGATCAGAAATCCGCCCGTACTCGTCGAAAGCTCGTCGAGCGCCTGTTGCCGGTTGGCGTGAATGCTATCGCGTAGCGTGTCGAAGACCATGGCCTGATCGGCGGTGACGGCTTCACCGGCTACCGACTGCTGACGGGCGCTCGATTTGGCTGCCGAATCCAGCATCGAAATGCTGGAAGTGTTCATGGCTTCCGAGATCAACCCGCGCGTGTCCACGCCATAAACACTCACGCCGGCGCGATTGGCGGCTCCAATGACGCTGCGGAACTGTTCGATCACGGCTTCCGGTATGGTCAGGCCTTCAGAAAAATACACCACGGTCTTGCGCCCAGGAAGCGCCGCTTGTTCCTTGATGACCGACAGCAACGAGAAAATCGCCGACCGGGCCTGTTGGTCGCGCGTGAGGCTCTCTTCGTAGCGCAGGATGTTCAACGTCATCTGCGCCATGCGCGCCGCCGCCTGCCCCGTGTTGCCTCCCCCTGGATTTCCGCGCCCCGGCGTGTTGCCCGCAGGTGCCTGCTCCATATCTTTTTGTACCTGCTCGAGTTCTACTCGAATGGCTGCCGATTGAGCCACAAAGTCGGTGTACTGCTGCGTGGTCGCTCTGACGATCGCCTTGCGCAGCAGCTCGCGATCGTTTGTGAACTGCTGCAGCGCATAGAGCCTCTGGTCGATCATGAACACCGCGATGTAAACGTTTTGATCGAGAGGATTCTTGAGAAACTCGAGAGCGGCCTGGCGCGCCAGCCGCCGGGATTCGTTGTCTAGGCTTTCAAATATGATCGTGACCAGGCGCAGTTGCCGCATGGGATCGTAAGGCTTTTGCTCGACGCCCAGCGGAGCAGTGCCCACAACATCCGCGCCTTTTACCAGGCGGAAGCCGGTCACGTTTTGGCGCGCACCATCGTCGTACACCTCGATCTCTTTGACATCGAGATCGCGAACAGCACGGCCCTTCTTGTCGCGCACGATCACATCGAGCAGTACTTCCTGCGCCGCTGTCCGAATCACCGGTTGGGGCGCGGGCGCCTGTTTCGACGGTTCCTGTGCCGGGAGGATGGATCCCAGAGTGAGAAGCGTTACGACGAATCGCATAGATCCCCGCTATGGTGCTTATTTTCTCACCTGCCCGGCTCATCCGGGAGGCGGCAATTTCGTATCCTCCGTTCGCGAGCCAGCCGTCCCCTCGCGCAGACCCCGGCGCAGCTTGTCCAGGCGGTTGAATTCCGCCCGGGCGCGATCGGCCTCCTGTTTCCGTCCGGCTCGGACGTAGGCGCGCGCCAGGGTATAGCAGGTCTCCGGGCTGTCGGGCGCAAGCTTCATTCCGGTCTCCAGTTGGTGAATGGCTCTCTCGGTTTGGCCTAACTCGAGCAGGATACGGCCCAGTGCATTGCGCGCGGCAAACGATCGCGGATCGAGCTGCGCGGCCTGCTCCGCGTATGGAAGGCCGGCAGCATACGTGCTTCGTTTGATGTATTCGAACGCGATCTGCAAACGCGCGCTCACGTGTTTCGGTGAAATTTCGAGTTCTTTGTGAAACTGCGCCACGGCCGCATCCGGATCTGACGACAGCAGGAACACGCCAAAGCTGTAGTGGACACCTGGAGTCTCCGGATATCGTGCCACCAGGTCGTCAAACTCCTTGCGCGCTTGCGCAGCGTTTCTCTGCCCCACCACAAACTCGGCATGGCCTAACTTGGTAACCAGATCCTGCTTTTCTGGCGGCAGCTCCGCAGGGAAATATTTGAGATCAAGCGCACTTATCCCCAGGGCCTGAATCAGGGCGGGGCTTTCCTCCTCCTGCCGGGCTAGCCCGTAGAGCAACTGCAGTGCGGATTCGTGTTGCCCGAAGTGATTCAGCAGCGCCGCGAGGTGGTAGCGCGACACCACGGACAGATGTGTATTGCTCGCAATCCCCAACGCTCGCCCGTGCTGCAGGTGATCCAGGGCGCGTGCATAGTCCTTTACCTCAAAATCGCAGAGTCCAAGCATGGCCCACGCCGGTCCGCCCTTGGGTTTGAGCTCGACCAGCTTCTGGAACGCGGGGCGCGCCTCGGGATAGCGGTTGTTTTCATAGAAGAGCGTGCCCAGGTACCACCAGCCCTCGGCCCAATCCGAGTTCACGGACAGCGCCTGCTTGTAGAGGTCGATCGCCTCATCGGTTCGGTCGCCTTCACGCGAGGCATCGGCCCGTTGCGATAAGGTGTCGAACGTTTCTCGCTGTTTTTCGGGTTGCGGAAGCGTTGCGCCCGCAGAAGCCTCGGGACGCGCCTGAATCTCTGCGTTCAGCGTGCGTACGATTTCCTGTTCTCGGTCGCCTTCCGCCTTGCGCTTTAGCCGGTAGTAGACGGTGGCGAGCGATATGTGCGCCTCCACGAAATCAGGCGACTCCTTGACCAGTTGCGCGAGCAGCGCTTCGGCTTCCGGCAGTTTTCCAGTTGCCACATAAAAGCTGCCCAGTTGATAGCGCGCATCAGGCGCCCCCGGATGGATCTCTATGGCTCGCTTCAGATAAGGAAACGCGGCCTCATACTGTTTTTCCTGCTTGAGGAGTACCGCCGCCATGAGGTTCGAATCGTAATCATTCGGATTGACGGCCAGTTCGGCGAGAAACGCTTCTTTGGCGCGCGCCATGTCGCCCTCCACCAACAGCACGCGCCCGTAGAGGCGGTGAGCCAGGGGAAGCTTCGGGTCCAACTCGATGGCGCGCGCAAACTCCGTGCCGGCGTTCTTGTAATCCTGGCCGGTCATGCGCGCAGTCCCCAACATCACGTGGGCTTCCGCGGATTCGCCATTTCGCAAGATCCGGTCGACCAGCTTCTGCCCCTTTTCCGGTTGATTGTCGCGAATCAGGGCGGTGCCGAGCAGATAGATCAGAGCGCGATCGTCCTGGTGCGACGATTCGAGGGGGGAAAGCAGCGCGATCACTTTTCGGTTATCTCCCGCGCGAAGCTCACAATCGGCCAGCAGAACCGCCGCGCGTTCATTGTCCGGCTGGCGCCCAAGGACCTTGGCAAATTCTGCCCCGGCTCGCGCCGTGTCGGACGAATCGTAATAAGCCAGCCCGAGATTGAAGCGGATACCGGGGTTTTCGCTGTCCACTGTGAGAGCCTGCGCATACTGCTCGATGGCCTCGTGGTACCTTCCCTGGCGGGCATACACCGCCCCGAGATTGGATCGTGCGACCATGTTCTCCGGCTGCTCTTGCAGCACGGCCCGGTAGGCGCGGATGGCGCCCTCGAGGTCGCCCGACTGGTGCAGCTCTACCGCCTGCGCTAGCTGCGCTTCAGGACCCTGTGCGAGCGACGTGACCGCGAGAAAAAGCACGCCCACCAAAAGCCTGCCCGGCATAGTTCGCATTATAGAATGCAGGATGAACTGCAACAAAAAAAGGGGTGGCCGATCAAGCCACCCCGGTTACGAATCGCGAATGGATCGCCGTTAGAAATAAAACTTTACCGCGAGCTGCATCAGCCGGTGCCCGCGCTCCAACGACGTGCGCCCAAAATACTTGAGACTGTTCGCGTCCGGCATGCCGTGATCGAAGTTAATTGCGAGGCCCGGATCGCTACCGCCATTGAAGAATGGCAGCGGGTGGTTCAGAAAGTTATACGCTGACAGCCGGAACTGTAACTTCTTGGACTCGTTGAACTGGAAGTTCTTAAACAATGAGACATCGTGGTTCTGGAACGGCGGAGTCTTCATATACGGCATTTCGTAAGTGCCGTTATGACCTACCAGCGGTGCCCGGAAGCAGTTGGGATTCGCGTACTGGCCATCAGCCAACCCTGATCGCGGATCGCAGACGAGATAGGGCCGGACGGAGGTGGCGTTTGTGCCCACCACCAGCGTATTGTCCCAGTTCGTTCCATCCGCCAGGGTTCCGCTGAACCGGAACTGCGATGCCAGGTATGCCCCGCTTTGCACCTGGGAGATGCCGGACAACTGCCACCCGCTCAGAACGCCTTTGAGGGCGGGATTCTGAAACGTTCCGGGCAGCATGATACTGTATGCCAGGCTGAAGCCGTGGGTCCGATCATACGGCAGCGGGCCGTAGCTGCGACCTCTGCGATCGAATGGATCCGATGCTGTTCCGAACGAATCTCCGCCCACGCCCATCGCCTTGGAGAACGTATACGATCCGGCGAAATTGATCCGGCCCACTTGCCGGTTCGCGGTCAATTGGAACGAATGGTAATTCTGCGAAAGTGCGTGCGCCCGCATGTTGATTACGCCGTAGGTCTGGTACGGGCGATAGGCGTCCGGCGTGGTTCCCAGCGGGAAGCCGAACATAGCGCCTTCCGGAACCGCGTTGAGGTTAGCGCCGCAGTTGGTGCATACCATCTGATGCGAACTCGCGTTGCCCACATATGAAGCCTCCAAAGCCACCGCGGCCGGCAGGCGTTTGGACAGTGTAAAGCTCCAGGAGTACGTCGCCGGGATCTTGCTGTTTCCCGGCTCGAGCACGGTCAGCCCGGGTTTCACCAACTGCTTGGTGGGATCGAGATGGTCAAAATCGGACAGCAACAGCGCCGGGTTGTCGATCGTCACCTGGTAATGCAGTGGCGGATTGGCATGGGTGCTGAACATATCACCATTGCGGTCGATGTAATGGAACACGCCCCCGCCGCCGCGGATCACGGTCTTGCCACTGCCCGTCAGATCCAGGGCGAATCCCAGTCGTGGCGAGAACAGCAGCGCCGGGCTAGGCCAGATCGAATCGGATACCGGATCGCCTTTGTATTTCGCCTCCAGGCCGGAAAACTCGCTGAGCGGCGCCTTCGGATCGTACTTGTGAGGATCGAAGGTGAAATAATGTCCATCGCGCTCGTACAGCCAGCCATCGTGCTGGAACCGTGAGCCGAATTCCAGTGTCAGCCGGCGGGTCACCTTCCAGCTATCCTGCGCATAGAAGGAGTTCTCCCACTTGCGATGGTGGCCGATCAGGTTGGCGGTCGACTCGCCATACTCGCCGATCCGCCCCAGAAGCAGGTCGGCAAAGGCATTGCCCGTGGAGTTCCCGCCCCAGTTCGTCGGCGAAAGGATGCCCTGATCGTTGTCCGTGGTTGGCTCATTATTGGTCATGTGCTCCATGAAATAGCCAAACTTCAGGGTGTGGGTGCCGCTAACTTTCGTGAAATTGTCGCTGACGTCGATCAGCCACTTATTGCCGAAAATGGTCGGGCTGATCAGGCCGCCCGGCTGGATAAAGTCCGGCACGCCGCCGCCCCAGTCGGTGAAATCGGGGACCATGTCAGCGCTGGCGTTAAAGATGCCATGGTAAGGATAGCCGAGCGCCGAGCGCGAAACGGCCTTGGGGTCGCGAACCTTGTGCGGCATCGCCCAGTCGGTGACACCCAGTACAACCTCGTTGGTGGTCGAAGGATTGAGCACTTTCACGAGGCTGGTCGAGCTAGTGTAAGTGTGATAATCGCCCTTCACCTTGCCCGGGAACGGCACATCATTCGAGTTGAACCACCATAACGTGAACGGGTAGGGGCTGGCCTGATACTCACGGTTAAATCTCGTGTACAGCTTTGTGCTATCCGAAATGTTGTAGTCGATGCGCCCCAACTCCTGGTTGCGGTGCTCGGGATTGACGATGTTGGACGAGTAGTTGTAACCGGCCGATTTGGACGGGTCCTGGTTGGGCAAAGGCAGCAGGTTCAGCATCACGCTGCCACCTGGGTCGATGGCCGAAGGGTTGATTCGTCCGCCTTGCAACATACCGGGCGTAACCGCGCCGCCGTTCCAATTGTTATTGCCCTCGGCGTCGTTATGCGGCATGGTGTTCACGTCATAGCCATTCAACTGGCTGAGGTAAGCCTTGTCCGTGAAGTCGCCCTTGCGCATGGCGGGCGTCGGAACCGTGGCCGGGCGAACCCCCAGATCGTGGTTCTGCTCCATCAACTCCACGCCGGCGAAGAAGAATACCTTCTGCCGGCCCTTGGTCAGGGGACCGCCAATGTTAAAGCCGGGGAAATAGAAGCTATCCTGCGGCTTCTTCGTGTCGAAAAAGTTGTTTCGCCAGTCGCGTGCATTCAGCGCGGCGTTGCGCCCATAGAAATAGCCTTCGCCGTGGAAATCCGAGCCGCCCGATTTCGACACCGCACTGAAAATGATCGGCCCGCGGTTATTTTCCGCCGCGAAATTCGACGTCTGTACTTTTACTTCCTGCACCATGTCGACGTTCGGCGTCACCGCCGAACCGCACTGGCATCCGGGGTCGATGACGTTCTGGCCGTCGGAAACGCTCTCCACCTGCGTGTTGCGCGTTCCATTCACGTTATAGTTGCCGATTCCCTGGTTGAACTGCACCCGGAAGCCGGCCGGCTGGCCCTGGCCATCCGGGTCGGTGTAGACCACGCCAGGCAGGATCTTCAGCAACTCGTCGGCGCTGCGCCCCAGCACGGCGAGGTTTTGAATCTCCTTGGAAGTGATGACCTGCGCTTTCTCGCTGCTATCTACGATGAGGTCATCGGATACGCCGACCACCTCTACTTTCTGCTCGGCTGTTCCTACCGGCAGAACGATTTCCGGCAGATTGATTTTGTCGCCGGGGTGGAAGACGACGCCCTTGCGCTCCCATTTCACAAACCCCTGGGCTTCCACCGCTACATCATAGGTGCCCGCCTGAATCCCCGTAATCGTAAAGTACCCGTCGGTGTTTGACACCGTGCGGCGCAAAGAGCCCGTGCTTTCCTGTTTCAGGATTACACTGGCATTCGGGACCACGGCGTTGGATTGATCCGAGACAATCCCAGTCAGCGTCGCCGGCTGGCCCTGCCCGTAGAGAAGGTCTCCCGAAAACGACGGCATCAAAGCCAATACGAGCAGGGCTGAAACAAGAAACCCCTTTTTGGACGCAGCACACCGCGCGCTTTTACTCATAACGCTCCTTAGTTTGAATTGAGAAATCAGGAAGGACGCGTGTGGCGCAGAGACACACCACCGAACATGGGTTGGATAGTGGCGCTTCCCCGCCTTTCCCCGTCAACGCAGTTTCCCCGAAACGCTTAAACAGCTCACTAGTGTCAAGACACTAGAACAAATTGGGGAGAGGGTATCACATGCTGGCTCATATGTCAAGAAGTTTCGGCAGAATGTAGCCGCAAAGTGAGAAGTTCCGGTTAGCGCCAAGTGAAAAGTTCCTCTTGACACCCGGGAAGATAACCGGATGCAAGAGGAGGAGCTGTTACTGAAAAATACTTCGGTCCGGTTATGGACGGCGGCAAGAGGTTCGGGGAAATGCAGGCTTATTCGGACAATCGAGATAAGGTCCTGGCTTCGGTGGCGTTGCCACAACGAAGCCCCGACATATACGGGCGAACGATCCGCGCGATGCGGGAGAAAAAGCTGACCTTCGAAGAAGCCATCAACTCCCGTATTTCGCGCTGTACGAACTGCGGCACACATTTGCAACTCGGCTGAGTGCGGGCGGCGTGGCCGATCACATGGTTACGCAGATGCTTCGGCAGAGCGACGCCGACG
>DATLVQ010000807.1:0-3878 GCA_035577325.1 Bryobacteraceae bacterium
ATGGAATTACTAGCACACCTGTGTGCGAGATCGCCCGGGACTCGTGTGATTTTCATTACGGGTCATGAGGATCGCGCTGCCGAAGCCACCGTGATGCAGGCCGGTGCCTCTGGTTTTTTCATCAAGCCCTTGGATAACGAAAAATTTATCGCTGCCGTTCGAGACGCCCTTAACCAAGCCTAGCAATTAGGGTGGAAGAGAGTGCGCCCGGCCTGCGCGCAAGCACACGTCGCGGCGTGGAACTGTCTCAACCATAAATTATTCCAGTCATAGAAAAAGAAACGCACTAACATATGTTGTCAGCGAATAATAGCCCTTGGATTTCACCATCTCGCGAATAGCCGTTATGCCTGGCAATTCAACTGACGATTCGGAACCTTTGCCGGTTTCCAGCATTGTTCCTGGGATGGCTCATCTGCGGCAATACCCCGCTCATAATCTGGTGGCCTGCCAACCACAAGGTGTCCTGGATGATCAGCTGCTGGATGAGATTGGCGAATGGCTCAGTGGGACATCGAACAAAATTCAGCGCATCGAAGTATGGCGACGACAGTGAGCCTAACCAATATACATTGGTCGTACGGTATGGTTGTCACCGATTATTTTTCAATACTTTCTTCCGTTGGTCGGCGCGGCCCGGCATGGGACGAAAGTCTTATTGAAGATGCGGAGGCTTTGTGCTTTCATCACCGTTCATGTCTCTGATGATCCCATGAAATTCCTGAAAATCCTCGCTCTCTCCGTCGCCCTGCTCACCACCGTGCAGGCGGTGCAACAACCGTCGGCTCATACCAAAGGCACGCCCACCGGCAAACCGACCGGCCAACTCAAGCCAGGCGAGTATTGGTGGAAACCGCAGCTGTCACCGAGCGGCCCGCTGATGGTGCTTGTGAGCGTCCCGCAACAGACCATGCACGTTTATCGCAACGGCATCCTCATTGGCCGTTCAACCGTGAGCACGGGTTCGAAAGGCCACGCCACGCCCGGCGGCGTCTTCACCATCCTCGAGAAAAAGCAGGAGCACTACTCAAAAAAATACAACAACGCGCCGATGCCAAACATGCAGCGGCTGACCTGGACTGGCATTGCCATGCACTCGGGCAATCTGCCCGGTTACCCGGCCAGCCATGGTTGCATTCGCCTGCCGTTCGATTTCTCGCAGTTGCTTTTCAGTGAGACGTCGAAGGGCGGCACTGTCGTGGTGGGTGACGGCAAAACGCCCGTGCCCTACCTCGCGTCGAATCCTGGCCTGATGCTCGCGCCGAAGGATTTTACGCCTGAGATGCTGCGCCCGCTCGCGCGTAATGACTACGACTGGAACCCGGAGCGCAGCTCGAGCGGACCGATCACGATCGTCGTCAGCGCCGCCGACCGGGCGCTTTACGTCTATCGCAATGGCAATCCGATCGGACGCGCCGCCGTTGAGATTCAGGGACGCGGATCGCTCGGAGACCAAGTCTACTCTCTGCTTGAAGGCACGACCGACCGGGAAAGCTCGCTTGCTCCGGGCCGCGCCGCGCGCCGGTGGATGACTGTGACGAGCAGGGGCCGTAGCATTCCTGCCGAGAAGATCGCGGCGCGCCTCCGCATCAACCCGGAGTTTGCGCAGAAAGTCTACGATACCATCGAACCGGGCACGACTGTCATCATTACAGATCAACCGGTCGTCCGAAACCGCGGCAATGCCGCGATTCTCGAGGGCTGACGGGGGCTGCGCCCGGGTGCCAGGGCGAGCTAGGTTGAGCGCAGCGACGACACTTCCGGTATGAGCACGATTCCCGATTCCGGACTGGAGGCCGACGACGCCGTGCAACGCTTGAAAGCGGGGAACGCGCGGTTTGTCGCCGGCACGGCGAGATTTCCCACGGTGCAAAAAGAAATTCTCGCTGAACTCGCCAAGGGGCAGCATCCCTATGCCACAATCCTGAGTTGCAGTGATTCCCGGGTACCGCCGGAGCTGATCTTCGACGCCAGCTTCGGGGAGTTGTTCATCATCCGCGTCGCGGGAAATGTCCTGTCGCCGGAAATCGCGGGGAGCCTGCAATATGCGTGGCGGCATCTGCGCACGCCTCTTTTCATCGTGCTCGGCCACACGAATTGCGGCGCCGTCGCCGCAGCGATCGACACGCAGCTGCGCGGCAAACGGCAGCATTCACGGATTCAGCTTCTCGTCGAATGCATCCTGCCCGGCCTGCAGGATCTCGATCCGCAACTCACGCCGGAGGCAATGCTCGCACAAGCCGTCGAGGCCAACGTGCACTGGACAATGCGGCAGATACTCGAAACGCCGGAAGGCCGGGAACGCCAGGTCGAAGGGCGCGTGAAGCTGGTCGGCGCGATCTACGAAATTGAAACAGGCCTCGTGCGGTTTCTCGAGTGAGCGGCGAGCGATGCCCCCGCTCGCGAAGCCAAATTTCGCCGACAGCCGACTCGCCGGAGCGGCTCAGTACCCGCCGCCCCAGCGGTATTGCCATGCGATGCCGAAGGCTTGGAAGTCGTGCTCGCGATGCGCGTTGTAGCCGCTGATGCTGTAGAGCTTCACGGATTGATAACGGTTCAGCGGCAGCACGAGCGTCGCGCCGAAGCGAATGCCTTGCTGTTCGACGTCGCTTTCGACCTGATCGACTGTCGTGCGTCCGCCTTTGAAATAACCAACGTTGAGCGCCGCCCAGCCGCCGGGAGCAAAGGTGTAGCTTAGGCCTGACTGCGCAGAGTAAAGCGGCGCCACCTCGCGGGTCTTGCCTCCAAAAAAATCGCCATTATCCGTGTAAAAAGTGACGCCAGGAGCGAGCTCAACCGTCCATGGCCCGAATGCTTTCGAGGATCCGATCTCGGGTTTGAACGACCAGCGGTTGGTGCCGATGTTCACGAGCTTGTCCTCGTCGTATTGGCCAAGCGGCGCAGTGACTCGCAGACTCATGCCGAAGATGAAATCTTGCCGGTAATCCTTGAACTCCGCTGCCGTCAGCGCGGGTGCGCCGACGAAATTCATCGAAACGCGGAATGCCGGATCCGCAAAGCCGTCGACGTAACGCGCATGTGGCAGACCGAAGACGAAACCTTTCGCAGCGATCGAGGCGTAGGGCACGATGAGGCCAAACTGCCCGGACTGGCCAAACGCGCCGAAGGTCGTGGCGAAACCGAGGACACCGACGTGCGTTTCGTTGCTCACGTTCTCTACCGGTAGCGACGGATCGGTGAGCACGGTTCCCGATGCGTAGCCGTATCCAGCGATCACGAAATTAAGACCAATCGGCGAGTTGCTGTAAGCGCGCGGTTCGAGGTCCTGCGCATGAAGCGTCGTGCCGAGCACGCCGATGAACGTGCCTAGGGCGGCAGTGACAAAGCGCATGATTCCTTTCCAGCTTAGTGGGGTACTCACGAATGTTCGTCGCTCGGTGCGACGGGAGGAGGCGAGGCAGTCATTCGAGGGATGCTATGAAGAAATATCAGCAGTGTCGATAAGACCAAGGTCCGATAGTCGCGCAAAAACGCGCGGACGGTGATAGCGGTGGCGATTCACACACTTCCTTTAGCAAAGTGTTGACCGCTCAGCACCCTGGGTTTTACATGATTATGAACGATCGGGGCGGCGTCTGAGAGGCTGCTTCGAGATTGTCATCGCGAAAGAAGAGGTTTTTATGTTTCTCCCTCGCCACAGGCCGGCGCGCACGCTGACTCAGCTGTTCGAGCTTCGAAAGGAGCGTGATGTCCAACTCTAGTACATCAGACGCAACCGATACCATGGCATTGAGATTCAATGAAAGCACTCCGGTCGACGAAGTTATTGATCTGCTCAAAACACATCAGTACTTTCATGGTGTCAGCGACGCTACAATTGGTGAAATCGCCCGCCTCGCGACCGTTACCAACTACGA
>DATLVQ010000808.1:0-2161 GCA_035577325.1 Bryobacteraceae bacterium
CGTTCGGCACAGGCGATCAGGCGACGATCCACGATACGGCGGGTGAGTTGTGGTCCAAAGCTTCTGAAGAGAACGCGCTGTTTCTAGTGACCGACCCGCGTGGCCGGCTGGTGGCTTCGCTCAGCGGCGTGCCGGAGTCGGATGCATGGCACCAGCTGGCCGTCGTACCGCAGTCGGCAAAGCGTTTTCCGGAGCAGGCTTCGGGTTTCATGCTGAAGGAGGGTCGGCTCTACCAGGTGGCGGTCACACCGGTGTATGTGCAGTCAGGCCGTGGTCTCGGGTTGCTGGATGTGCTGGTCGCTGGATACAACGTGGACCATCTGGTGGCGCAGCGGCTGAAGGAATCCACGGGCGGCAGCGAATTTATGTTTCTCTCGGGAGGCGGCGTGATCGCCTCGACGCTGAATCCACGCGCTACAGGCGAGCTGGCGAAGGCGATTGCCTCCGGAGCAGGCCGTGTTGTCCAGCGCATCAGCGACGGCATTACGGAGTACGCGCCCCTTGTGACACCGCTCAAAGACATTGAAGGCCGGACGATCGGCGAACTCTGGATCTTCCGGTCGTTTGAAAACGCGCGCCAGGCGCTGATGGTGTTGCGCCGCAATATTATCTTGTTGGGATTACTCGCCGTGCTGGCCGGACTCGGCCTCACGTATTTGCTCGCCAGGAAAATTATGCAGCCGGTCGAGAAGCTGGACCGCGCGGCGGCCGAAGTGGCCCGCCAGAATTACGATTACCGGGTGCCGGTGAACAGCAGGGACGAGCTGGGCAGGCTGGCTGAGACCTTCAACAATATGTGCGCGTCGATTCAAAGTGCGCGGCGCGAGCTGATCCGCCAGGAGCGCATTTCCACTATTGGACGGCTCTCGAGCTCCATTGTGCACGACCTGCGTAATCCGCTGGCGGCAATCTATGGCGGGGCCGAGATCATGGTGGATTCTGAAATCGCGCCACCGCAGCTCAAGCGGCTGGCTGGCAATATTTACCGCGCGTCGCGGCGCATCCAGGAATTGCTGCAGGACCTGGTCAACGTGGGCCGCGGCAAAACCGAAGGCGCGGAATTGTGCCGCTTGTACGAGGTGACTGCGGCGGCGTGCGACTCGCTGGCTCCCGCCGCCGATGCGCAAGGCGTCACCGTGCGCATCGAGGTTCCGGAGTCCATCGAGCTAGCGCTCGAGCGCGCCCGCGTGGAGCGCGTCTTCATCAATCTGGTGGGCAACGCGCTTGAAGCCATGCCGGGGGGCGGGGCGATTCACATCGGCGCCACAGTGGATGCCGATGCGGCCACCATTCAAGTGACCGACACGGGCCCCGGTATTTCACCCGAAATCCGAGAGCACCTTTTCCAGCCGTTTGTGAGTTCCGGGAAAAAGAATGGGCTTGGCCTCGGACTCGCGCTGTCGCGCCAGACAATTCTCGACCACGGCGGCGATATGTGGGTTGAATCCGAACCTGGCCGCGGCGCGCGATTTTACATCCGGCTTCCGCTCAGCCGGACAGTAGTCCATGCCGAGCGCGCCGTGGCATCGCCGGTGGGACGCGGCTAGCGGGTGCTCCGAAGCGGTCGCCGGTTCCTTCGGCTCAGATCAATCCAAAGAGTCGCACTGCGCTGAAATGCTGCCAGGTATCGTGCGGTGCTAAGATGCTGGCGTATGCACTCCTCTGACTCGTTTTCCCGTCGTACATTTCTCGCCGCAACGTCCGGGCTGGCGCTCGCGCGCGGTGCCTCGTCGAAGGATCGCTTAAAGGCCGGGCTAGTGGGATGCGGCGGCCGTGGCACGCAGGCCGTCGTGAACCTGCTCACCGGCAATGAAAACGTCGACCTGGTCGCCATGGCGGACGTTTTCGAAGACCACCTCGAAGGCTCTCTCGAGCGGCTACGCAACAACGCGCGTTACGTCTCGCGCGATGCCGGCATCACCGTCGAACGCAACGGCAAGCCGGTGCAGATGAGCGCCGAGGATTTGGTTAAGTCCATCCAACCGCGGATCAAAGTCGATCCCGAGCATCATTTCGTCGGATTCGATTCATTCCAGAAACTGATTAACTCAGACGTCGACATCGTCATGCTGGCGACGCCGCCCGGTTACCGGCCCCAGCACTTCGAAGCCGCCATCAACGCGGGCAAGCATGTGTTCACCGAGAAGCCTATAGCGACCGA
>DATLVQ010000809.1:0-13162 GCA_035577325.1 Bryobacteraceae bacterium
GAATTCAGCAGATCTCGAACGAGGAATTGCAGGTGCAACAGGGCTCGCTCTACCCGGCGCTCCACCGGCTGGAGCAGCAGGGCTGGATCAAGGCCCACTGGGCCGAGACGGAGGCGGGCCGTAACGCCAAGTTCTACGCGCTGACGCGCAGCGGACGCGCGCAGATGGAAAAAGAACTGGCCAACTGGGACCGGCTGTCTACGGCAATCAACCTGGTGGTGCAAACAGACGAGGCGTGACGCGATGCGCTGGGCGGATAAATTGCTGCTGCGGCTGCGATCGTTGACCCGCCGGCCGCTTGTCGAGCACGAGTTGGACGCAGAACTCCGCTTCCACCTGGAGCAGCAGATCGCAGAGAACATCGCCGCGGGCATGACGCCTGAAGAAGCCCGCTACGCCGCGCGCTGTTCGATCGGCGGCATCGCCCAGATTCAGGAGGCGTGCCGGGATATGCGACGTGTCAATCTCATTCAAAATATTCTGCAAGACCTGCGTTACGCCGCCAGAATGCTCCGGAAGAGCTCAGGATTTACGACCGTGGCCGTGCTCTCGCTGGCTCTCGGCATTGGAGCCAATACCGCGGTCTTTAGCGTGATCCATGCTGTGCTGCTGCGCGCGCTGCCATACCCGGATCCGGCCCGGCTGGTCCGCGTGTCCCGCCAGTATGCGCGAGCTGGCGCCGTCATCGGCTATCTCAGCGTGCCGCAAATGGAGTTCTTGAAGGAGAGTAGCCGGGCCTTCGAAGCGCTGGCGGGCTGCCGTAGCGGAGGCGCTCGAAATCTGGTCTCAGGCGCTGCGCGCGAGTGGATCAGCACGATGGTGGTTACCACCGATTTCTTCCGGGCGCTGGGCGTGAGTCCGGTGATCGGCCGCGAGTTCCGGGCTGAGGAAACGCGCCTCGGTGGCCCGCTGGCGATCGTGCTCAGTGATGGCTTGTGGCGGCGACAGTTCGGCGCGGACCCCACAGTATTGGGACGCGCCGTCAAGCTGGATGGTGAAAACTACACCGTGGTTGGCGTGCTGCCGGCCGGGTTCTGGTTTCCTGAAAAACGCGATGCCTTCTTGCCACTGCGGCCGAATGGCGGCGTTGGTGACACCGGGATGAACACGCAGGTCATCGCGCGCATCAAGCCTGAACTGAACCTGCGGCAGGCGCAAGCCGAGATGGCTGCTGTCTTCGAGAGCTACCGCCGAAGGTATCCTGACCAGGTGACGGCCGATGAGCGCGGCGTAGCGCTGATTCCCTATCAGGACTCACTGTTGGGCAATGTGCGTTTGAACTTGCTGTTCCTGTTCGGCGCGGTCGGCGTCTTGCTGCTGATCGCCTGCTCGAACCTGGCGAGCCTGCTGCTGGCGCGTCTTTCAGCCCGGCAGAAGGAGATCGCCCTGCGCCTCGCTCTCGGTTGCAGTCGCGGGCGTTTGCTGGGCCAGTTTTTGGTGGAGAATCTCCTGGTCAGCTTGATGGGCGGCCTCGCCGGGCTGCTGGCCGCTCTCTGGCTCCTGCAAGCGTTCGTCGCCCTTATTCCGTTCGAGTTGCCGGCTTCGGCGCCCATCAGGCTGGATCTTCCCGTGCTGATCTTCACGTTCGCAATCGCAGTCGGTACCGGTCTTGCATTTAGTCTCCTCCCGGTTCTAAGCTCGGTGCGTCTGGACATTCAAGCCGCGCTCAAAGCAGCGGGCCGGTCCACAACCGCCGGGCCGGCTCGCCAGCGGACGCGCAGCATTTTAGTGACCGGTGAAGTGGCGCTGTCGGCGGTGCTGCTGATGGTTGCCGGACTCCTCATACAAAGCCTCTACCGCATGCATCAGGAGCGGCTCGGTTTTACGCCGCAGGGCCTGATCATGTTCGACACTCCATTCGCCGCCGACGGACATCGGGGCGACACCGAACTGGCAAGTTTCGTGCGCACGCTGTCGGAGCGGCTTCAGGCGGTGCCGGGAGTGCAGTCCGTGGCGGCGATCAATGTTTTGCCGCTCGATGGCCAAAACAACATTCCCGTCCAACGCGCGGGCCATCCGGAGCAGAGCATCGGCGGCATGGAGTACCGGATGATCACACCATCGTACTTTGAGACGATGGGCATTCCGTTGCGTCGCGGCCGGCTTTTTACGGCGGATGATGCAGGCGCAGCTCCCGCGGTTGCACTCGTGAACGAAACCCTGGCGCGCCGCTGGTGGCCGCAGGCCAACCCTGTAGGTGACCGCATCGTCGTCGGCCGGTTCGAGCAGCAGGAGTTTCCCGACATCATCGAGCCCCCCAGGGAGATTGTGGGCGTGGTCGCCGACACCAAAGGTCCCGAACTCAAAGCGCCCGCGCGTGCCACCGTTTACATTCCAGTTGCGCAAGCCCGCAGTTCCAACGGCACGTCCTGGGTGGTGCGCGCCAGTTCTGCGGCTGGCCTCGCCCAGCAAATACGCCGCGCCGTTGCCGATATCGATTCGACCCAGCGTGTGACCCGCATGCAACCGATGACGGAGATCGTGGCATCCACCATCGCCGATTCCCGTTTCGACGCCTGGCTGCTCGGAATATTTGCAGGCGTCGCGCTGGCGCTCAGTGCCATCGGAATTTATGGAATGGTATCGTTTTCCGTCGCGCAGCGGCGGCAAGAGATCGGCACGCGCATGGCGCTGGGCGCAAGCCGCGGCGACATCCTGCGAATGGTCGTCCGGCAAGGCGTCACGCTATTGGCGATCGGCTTGGCTCTAGGGATCGCTGGCGCTCTCGCGGTAGCGCGCTCTCTCGCCAGCCTGCTTTATGGCGTGCGCCCGGCGGATCCGGTCAGCATCCTGGCGGTCTCGCTGATTTTGCTCGGCGTCGGTCTCGTGGCCACCTATCTCCCCGCGCGGCGTGCTTCGCGGGTCGACCCCATGGTGGCGCTGAGGTACGAGTGATGCGCTGGGCCGACAAGCTGCTGCTGCGGCTGCGGTCGCTCGTGCGTCGCGAGCGCATCGACAACGAGCTGGACGCCGAACTGCGTTTTCATCTGGAGCAACAGATCCAAGAGAATCTGGCCGCGGGCATGAGCGATGACGAAGCCAACTATGCAGCTCGCCGTACCATTGGCGGCCTCTTGCAATTCAAGGAGCAATGCCGCGATACGCGCCGGATCAACTGGATTGCAGATCTCGCCAAGGACGTTCGCTATGCGCTGCGGATTCTGCGGAAGAGCCCCGGCTTCACGGCGGCCGCTGTACTTTCCTTAGCGCTGGGGATCGGGATCAACACCGCTGTGTTCAGCCTGATCAACGCGGTGTTGTTGAGAACGCTGCCAGTGAAGAGTCCAGAGCAACTGGTTGTGTTCAACCATCGCAACGACATCTCCTATCCCATGTATCAGGATCTGCGCGACGGAAACACGGTGCTCGCCGGCCTGCTTTGCCGGTTCACCATCCCGGCTAGTATGAGCGCCGGCGGCCAGACCGATCGGATTACGGCGGAGCTGGTGTCTGGAAATTATTTCCAGGTACTGGGGGTCGGGGCGCTTATCGGCCGTACGCTCATGCCTGACGACGCGCGCATGCCGGGCGCCCAGACAGTGGTCGTTCTTAGCAACGCATTCTGGAGACGGCGGTTCGGATCGGATCCCGGTGTCGTCGGAAAGACGATCCGCCTCGATGGGCATCCGATGACCGTCGTCGGCATCACCCCGGCGGGATTCCAAGGCATCGAAGTAGGCGTTTCGCCGGACGTTCGCGTGCCCGTGACGATGTACCGCGCGCTGGTGCCAGACTTGCCGGCCAACGTGGATATGAACTTCCGCGGTTGGGCATGGCTCGACTTGGTGGGCCGCTTGAAAGATGGGGCCCGCATGGCGCAGGCGGAATCGGCCTTGAATGCGTTTTATGTGCACGCACGCGAGAACGAAGTGAACGGTGTATTCAAAGACATTCCGGCGTTCGCGAAGGCCAGAGTGCTCGCCGAAACGTTACGGCTGGAGTCGGGCGGCAGGGGCGTTTCCGAGTTTCGCGACATGTTCTCCCGTCAACTCTGGATCTTGATGGCGGCGGTCAGCGTCGTTCTGCTGATTGCCTGCATGAATGTCGCGAGCCTCTTGCTGGCGAGGGCGATGGCCCGCCAGAGGGAAATTGCGGTTCGACTCGCGCTGGGAGCGAGCCGTGTCCGTGTCGTGCGCCAACTGATTACCGAGAGTGTGATCCTCGTGCTCATCTCCACGGCCGCGAGCGTCGCCGTGGCTCGCTGGGGAAGCCACGTGCTGGCGAGCTTTCTACCGGAAGGAAGGCTGCCGGTCTTTTTGGACGTCGAGCCCGATTTCCGGGTGCTTGCGTTCGCGGTGATTGTTTCTTTGGCCGCGGGAATTCTCTTTGGCCTGGCACCGGCATTGCAGCTCACGCGGTCGGCAGTCGCTCCCGCTCTGAAAGCTCAAGCGACCTTGAGCGGGCTTCGCGGCTCACTAACTCTCCGCAAGGTCCTCACTATTGCTCAAGTCGCATTGTCCCTGCTGCTGCTGGAGGGCGCGGGCTTGTTTGTGAGGACACTTCGAAACTTGAAGGCCGTCGATATCGGATACGACCGGGAGAACGTTCTGCTGCTGGAACTCGTTCCCTTGCTGAACGGCTACAGCAATGACCAGAGCACCCGCTTTTTCGAGCAGGTAATTGAGCGGGTAAATCAGCTACCAGGGGTGCGGTCCGCAAGCATCGGATCCATGGGCCTTCTGGGACCCGGCCTCAGGATCGAGGGCGTCCACGCAGAAGGTGAGAATACACCACGAGCCGAGGGGGGTGGCTGGATCAATAGCGTGAGCCCAAAATACTTTGAGACCCTCAAAGTCCCACTTTTGCTGGGCCGGAGCTTCACCGCGCACGACACGAAATCGGCTCCGAAAGTAGCCATCGTCAATCAGACATTTGCGCGTCGGTTTTTCGGTGGTGGTAAAGCCGTAGGCCGCCACGTCGTAGTCGGGGATGTGAATGTTGAGATCGTCGGTGTTGTCCGTGATGGCAAGTACAAAGATGTGCGCGAGGAACCACGGAATGTAGTTGCTGTGCGCGGAGAACCACCCAACGTAGTTTATGTGCCATTTGAGCAAAATTTAGGTGTGCCGATGACACTGTACGTCCGCACGGTTGGCGATCCGGCGAAGGTGACATCTGCCATCCGGCGCGAGGTCCAGGCCGTAGACGCGAATGTGCCCATCTACAACGTCAGGACACTCGAAGCTCAATTGGATGAATCACTCTCGCAGGAACGCCTGATGGCAACACTGTCGAGCTGGTTTGGCGCATTTGCATTGCTGCTCGCCTCGATCGGCCTGTATGGAGTGCTGGCTTATAGCGTCACGCGCAGGACCAACGAAATCGGCCTCCGCATGGCCCTGGGCGCAGAGCCTGGCGGCGTAATTTGGATGGTGTTACGCGAAGCGCTGCTGCTGGTCGGCACGGGCGTTGCAATTGGCGTACCGCTCGCGCTCGCGCTGGCGCGGTCAGTGTCGAGCCTGCTCTACGGACTGAAGCCCACCGATTCGTTGACCATCTCCGCGGCCGTCGCTCTTTTGTTCGCAGTCGCCGCCACCGCCAGTTACCTCCCGGCGCGTCGAGCTTCACGCGTCGATCCCATGATCGCCTTGAGGTACGAGTAATGTGCTGATCGCGGCAGCGTCCGGGCACCGCCGACGGGTAGCGTTGCGATTGAGAGCGAGTTACCCTGAGGGATGCGCATAAAAGGACTTCCCATGGCAGTGGCCAGCGTGAGCACCGTTCTTGCGGTGCTAATGCTAATGGCCGCGGACCGCCCCGCTACGGGTGACGGGCCGCAGTTCACCGCCGATGGCCAGTTGATCCGTCCGAAGAATTATCGCGAGTGGATCTATCTGAGTTCCGGCCTGGGCATGACCTATGGCCCCGCCGCCGAAGCCCTGCGCGACAACCATCCAGCATTCGACAACGTGTTCGTCAACCCCGCGGCTTACCGCTCGTTCATTGAAACCGGCAAGTGGCCCGACAAAACCATCTTTGTGCTGGAGGTCCGCACCTCGGAGTCCAAGGGATCGATCAACAATGGCGGGCACTATCAGAGCGGCATGGTCACCGTCGAAGCCGAAGTGAAGGACGAGAAGCGTTTTCCCGGCAAGTGGGCGTTCTTCGCGCTTGGCAAGACGGCTTCGGAAGCCAAGATGATTCCCCGGAGCGCCTCGTGTTATTCCTGCCATTCTGAGCACGGCGCCGTGGATAATACTTTCGTCCAGTTTTATCCTACGCTGCTCGAAGTCGCCCAGCGCAAGGGTACGCTCGTCGTCAGAGCGGCGGCGAGTCCCAGCGCGGTGGTGGACGCCAAGGCCGCGCCTGCAGCCGCCGCTGAAGCGCGTGTGATCGATGTGGTATGCAACATGCCGGTCGACCCAAAGACCGCGCTGAAGACCGAATACCAGGGCAAGACCTACTATTTCTGCCAGCCGGACTGCAAAGACAACTTCGAGGGGTCCCCTGGTTCATACGCAGCCGCAAAGCCCGGCGCGACAGCGTCAAAGTAACAGCGCCGGCCAACACGCGCGACCCAGGCGGCTTTTGTCGGCGAGCTGATTTGGTGGAATCGCCAGAACCAAAGGTGAACAAACGAGCTCCCGCCCGCCGATGTGCCGAACCAGAATCGTGCGCGTGTCGAGGGCTCATGAGTGGCAAAGGAAGAACTTAGCCCAATAGAATTTCGAGGATCGCGCGGGAATTCGGAAGAGTTAATCGCAGAGAATGGCTGCCAAAAATAAAAATGGTTCCAAGTGACTCACTGAACAGCCCAACCCCCGCCGGCATGCACGGCATGAGTTCTGCGATCAGGACGGCCGTACGTCATCTCCTTTGCTCCCCACCGCTCCTTTTGTAGAACGATGGATCAATGCTCCAGAGCCCGTCTGCTAGCCCTTCCCGACCTGAGCCGACAGTTCGAAACGGCCTTTCGCTCACCCCCAACGGCTGCCCGTTACCGAGCCACCATTGAGAGATCAAAGCTCCCGGCCTGCCTCTTCACTGCCTCGCAAAGCCCGGCGCCGAACCCGTTCGGTCTGCTACTTCTTCGCCCCGGCTCAGTTTGCCCCAGCCGTGGCGCTATCAACGTTACAGACCCGTTGTCCAGTTACCAACTCTGCGTTCTCGACTGGTTTTCTGGCCTCCGCTCCCCTTTGGGGTTCTTAGGCCCCTCTGGCTCGAAGCGTTCAGCCCGACTACCAACCGATAAGCTCCCCTTAGCGCTCGGCCCGATTTCCCTTCGCTCCCCGCCGGCTTCCTGTTTTTAATAGTTCGCCAGCGGATCAACGTTCCAGGCCCGCTACCACTCACCAGGTTTGCTGTCCCATGAACCTCTTGGAACCTTCTATATAATGCTCCCAGTGTTAACTTTCGTCAAATAAAATCTCGACCGAAAAGAAACATTTCCTCAATTTTGTTAATGTTTGGTTTCATACATTTAACAACCCAGTGCGGTGCATTCGTGGTGGAAAAATCAAAATAGGGCAGAGTTGTTCTCGCGAGAAAGCGTGAAGGGTTGCGGCTGTTTACTTGGGCGCCTCGAGTTTCAGAATCATGCCCGTATCGGTGGCCACCCAGATATTGCGATCATCTACCGCCGATAACATGGCGCGATGCGCGGTCGCGCGGTAATCCACTTCCATTTCCTGCCAGTTCGACCAGTCGGCGCTCTTCATGATCTTCAATTTGCCGGGCACCGGGCTATCGAGCAGTTTGTCCACTTTCTCGATGCCTGTCAGATAGGCGGGGCCGGTCGGCGGGATGGCCACGTCGGTAATCAGGCGGTTCTTTTCCCGGTACACGCGCTCGCTCTTTCCCGTTGTCCAATCGATGCGAAACACTTCCGAGGGCCACTCGAACGCTTCGCTGAACTCGATCAGCCCGAGTCCGTAACCGGCCGGCGACAGCCGCACGCGCGTCACATGCCCGAATAGCGATCCCGTCGTCGCGTCCCAGGCTTTTCCACCGTCGCGCGTCTGCAGGAAAATGGACACCCGAGGCGTCTCCCGCTGGAAGCGTGTGCTCGTCGGATTCATCCATTCCGGCATCCGTGTGGAGGCACTGCCCGGCGGTTGATTCCAGCCGGTGATGATGCCGACTTTCGGGTTCGCGAAATCAATCCAGTTGTAGACGGTGCGCTCGGGCGTGGATGCGGGTTTAGCCGCGGCGGGTACGGGATTCCATGTCTTGCCGCCATCGGCGGTATCGTAGACTTTCTTCTGCTCACCTACGGCCCAGCCGTGCTCTTGGTTGGCGAAATACACGCGTACGGCATCGCTGAACTCCCCGATCTTGAGCCAGGTGCGGCCCCCATCGGCGGTCGACCAGAGCAGCTTATCGCCCACCATCCAACCGTGATTGTCATCTAAGAAAAAAAATGAGAGCGGCACTTCCTTCAACGGCACCAGCATCCAGTGCGCGCCGCCGTCGCTAGTGGTGAGGGCCGTGGGTTTGATCTTGCCCTTTTTATCCAGCAGAAAGCCGGCGGCAATGCCGCGCTCAGCGGTCATGAACTTAAAGTCGTTTATGACCAGCGACGATTGCAGCTCATCGTAAAAGTAAAGAACGCGCCATCGCTCGGATGTTTCCGCCGGCGCCGCCCGCAGCGTTGTGAGCGCACCGGCGATAATTCCAGCGGCCAGCAGGAATCGGCTGAACACCTAACGCCCCGGCAGGACCGGCCCGGAGGAGAGCACCAGTTCCACATGATTGGCTTCGGCGACCGCTGTAGGCTCCATCCGGGCCAGCACCAGCACGCAGCCCACCTGCTCGCCGACCGTGGTGAGCACTTCCATCTCACTGCCCGTGTGCTGATGCGGAACGCGGTGCTGGACATTGATCACGCCAACCACGCGGTTGCGCGCAATGACCGGCGCGGAAAGAAAGGCCTCATACGTGTCTTCCGGAAGCTCGCCGAAATATTTGAAGCGCGGATCTTTGTAAGCATCGCGGGAGATGGCCAAAAGGCGGCGCTCGCGCGCCACCCAACCGGTAAGACCTTCATTGAGCCGGAGGCGGAGTTTGCCGATGGTTGACGGGTGCGGCGTGTTCGAGGCGCAGAGCACCAGCTCATCGTGATCCAGCAGATAAACCAGGCAGGAATCGCACTCCATGAACTCGACGATGAGCGAAACGATGCCCTGCAGAACTTCCTGGAGGCTCATCTCACGCACCATGAAGCGGCTGATTTTCTGAAACAGGCGCAGTTGCTGTTCGGTACGCTCAAGGCGTACTTCAAGCTCTCTGGCTTTGGGCATCAACTCCATTATAGGAGTTGGCGGGCGGCATCGGATTGCGCGCCCGTGTAATGTTTTCGCGCCGAGCCATTGAGGCGCGCGAAAACGTGGGAAACGGAACCACCACTCAGGCCAACCTGGCGATCGATCGCAGCAGTAATTCCATGCGCACCGGCTTGGGGAGCAGGCAATCCACGAAATCTTTTTCGGGCGTGTCGGACAAGTCCTCGATCCAGCCGGAAATTACGATTACCTTGGCTCGATTACCGCCTTCCGGTAGTGCGCGATCCTTGAGCGTCCGGATCAATCCCAGGCCATCGCTTATTTCGGGAACGCGCAGGTCCATGATCACAATCTCGGGGTTGCTCTCGGCGAGCAACGCCACCGCCTGGTTGCAAGTCTCCGCGGTCAGCACTTGATGACCGGCCTGCTCCAGCACCAGTTTGTAAAAATCCAGAACCTGCGTATTGTCGTCCACCAGAAGCAGGCTGCACATAATGGATTAGAAGTGCAGCCCGCCGCTGCAGATCAGCACTTCACCGGTAATATAATCCGACAGGGTTGAACAGAAAAACAGTACCGGTGCGGCGGCTTCCTCGACCGTGCCGGCGCGGCCCAGCGGGCACGCGGCCTTTACGGATTCCAGCACTTTCGGCTGGACGCCCACCGCGATCCGGTGGCCCTTCACCTCAATGCTTGCCGCGGCGCCCGCAAGCGGCTGCGTGAGGCGCGTTTCGATCAGCCCGAACCCGACGCAGTTGACGTTGACGTTGTACCGGCCCCACTCCTTCGCCATGGTGCGCGTCAGCCCGATCACGCCGGCTTTTCCTGAAGAGTAACCGGCCTGGCCGGGATTGCCGTCGGTCCCCGCGATCGAGGTAATGTTCACTACCTTGCGCATGACGCGCCGGCCTTCGGCAGTTTCGCGTTTTGCGGCATCGCGGATAAACGTGGACGCGGCGCGCAGCACGCGAAAGGGCGCCGTGATGTGAATGTCGAGCATAGCCTGAAACTGCTCGTCGGTTGTCTTTTGGATTACGCTGTCCCAGGTGTAGCCGGCGTTATTCACGATGATGTCGATCGAGCCGAACGCGGCAATCGTGGCATCCACGAGTTTCTGTGGAAAATCAGGCTGCGTGATATCGCCCGCCAGTTGCTCGGCGCGTCCGCCCGCGGCCCGGATAGCGTCGCGCGTTTCGGTGGCGGGGCCGGCGTCGAGGTCGTTGATCATCACCATGGCGCCCGCGGCCGAGAGCTCTTCCGCAATGGCGCGCCCGATGCCGCGCCCGGAGCCCGTGACGAGCGCGGCTTTGGATCTCAAATCGATATGCACGTGATGTGGACGTTCCTGTCTGCCTCTGCCGGGGATGAGCAGGCCCAATGATCAGGCAGGACTGCCTATTCTACCTGAGCAGGTCTTCGAGTTGGATTTTGGCGTCGGTCTTCTGGTCACGGTACTTGACGATCACCGGCGTATACAGCGAAATGCCCCAGTCTTTTCCAGGCCCGCTGGTAACGGCGCGCGAGCCCGCCACGACTACGGCCTCTTCGGGAATCACCAGCGGCTCGTCATCGGTGGCGCGAAGCACGGTGTTGCGCACGATGTCGTAAACCGGTGTCGAGCGGTTCAGAATCGTGCCTGTGCCCAGCACCGCGCGGCCCTTTACCACGGTCCCTTCATACACGCCGCAGTTCCCGCCCACCAGTACCTCGTCTTCGATGATGACCGGCAGCGCTCCCACCGGCTCGAGCACGCCGCCGATCTGCGAGCCCGCCGAAATGTGGCAGTTTCGCCCCACTTGCGCGCAGCTCCCCACGAGCGCGTGCGAGTCCACCATTGTGCCATCGCCGACGTACGAGCCCGCGTTGATGTACATCGGCGGCATGCAGGTCACGCCTTTGCCGACGAAGCAGCCATCGCGAATGCTCGATCCGCCCGGCACGATGCGCACGCCGCTCGCAACTGTGAACCGCTTCACCGGATACGTGGACTTATCGAAGAAAGGCTGCCGCGTGGAATCGATGGACATTTCCACGACCGCGCCCATGCGGAATCCGAGCAGAATGCCTTTCTTGACCCAGCCATTCACGCGCCAGCCGCTCTTAGCGCGGGCATCCGGTTCAGCCGCGCGCACTGCGCCCGCGTTGAGCGCGAGTTTGAATTCTTGAAACAGGCGAAAGTGGTCTTCCGTGTAAGTTTCCGGTTTCTCGTCGAAGACCTTCTCGATCTCAGCCTGCAACGGGCACTCTCCGGTCCGCCAGGAGACCCAGCGATTCAAGCACTGCTTCGATTCTCGCCAGGCTCTCGGGTTTGGGCGGACACATCGGCAGCCTATAGACCGGGTCGAGAAGTCCCATCAGACCCATTGCGGCTTTCACCGGAATGGGATTCGATTCGACGAAGTTGATTTCCATCAGCGGCAGATATTTGCGCTGCACTTTGCGCGCGCCCGCGAAATCGCCCGCCGTGCACAACCCCGCTAGTTCCGTCATTCCGCCAGGAATTTCGTTGGACGCGACAGAGATGATGCCGCGCCCGCCAAGCGCCATCAACGGCAGTGTAATGGCGTCATCGCCCGACAGCACATTGAACGTTTCGGGAACCTGCTGGATGACATTCGCCATCTGCATGATATTGCCCGACGCTTCCTTCACACCGACGATGTTGCCGATCTGCGCCAACCGCGCGAGCGTGGCCGGCTCGACGTTCACGCCCGTGCGCCCTTGCACGCTATAGACGACGATCGGAATGCGAATGGCGTCCGCGATGGCTTTGAAGTGCTGATACAGCCCTTCCTGCGTTGGCTTGTTGTAATACGGCGTTACGGAGAGGATGCCGTCCGCGCCCAGGTGTTCGATTTCGCGCGCCAGCTCGATCACTTCCTGCGTGTTGTAGCCACCCGCGCCCGCGAGTACCGGGAGTTTACCCTTGGCTTCCTCGAGCGTGATCTCGACGATGCGAAGGTGCTCGGCGCGCGTGAGGGTCGGATTCTCGCCCGTAGTCCCGCAAGGCACCAGAAAATTGATGCCTGCCTGAATTTGGCGCCGCACCAGCTTGCGCAGCGTGGCCTCGTCGAGCGAAAGATCACGCCGGAAAGGAGTAACCAGCGCGGTACCGCATCCGGTGAACATGTCCCACCTCCTGCTTACGAAAACAATATCTCACGAAATTCGTGAAAGCCCTTCTTACCCACCACCCAATGCGCGGCTTTCAAAGCCCCACGCGCAAATCCTTCACGCCCGCGCGCCACGTGTCGCAGCGTAATTGTATCCGCCGCCGAATCGAAACCGATTTCATGCGTTCCCGGGTGCGCGCCCGCGCGGTTCGAGCCGACGTCGATCGGGCGCGAGTAACCGGCGCCTTTCATTTCGTCCACCAGTTTCAGCAGGGTACCCGAGGGCGCGTCCTTCTTGGTCGCATGATGAATCTCCCACGCCCACGCGCCATACTCCGGCTCGTTCGCCAAAAGACGCGCCGTCTCCGCCACCACGCGCGCGAAAACATTCACGCCGATCGAGTAATTCGGGCTCCACACGAGGCCGGTACCGCTTTTCTGAACTACCGCCTTGACGCGATTTGCGTGTTCCAGCCACCCCGTGGTGCCGACCACGATATTCACGCCGAGCGCGGAGATGCGCTCGACATTCTCGACCACTGCCGCGGGAATGGAAAAGTCCACCGCCACATCGATCCCGCGAAAGTTTTCCGCCGTGACGCCTTCGAAGCTGGTGTTATTGAACTCGTCGAGCTTCAGCGCCACGGTGAATCCACAGCCGGGGGCAAGCTGCTCGATCAGCCGGCCCATCTTTCCGTAGCCGACGATCGCGAGGCGGCGGTCAGGCGGCGGCATCGGCGGCTCCGTTCCTCTCGAACACGGCTGGATCGAGCTGCGCAAAAAACTCGCGGTGCAGCGATTGCACGGCGCGCTTCAAATCCGTTTCCG
>DATLVQ010000810.1:0-2135 GCA_035577325.1 Bryobacteraceae bacterium
CTCGAGCCGTTGCGATTCGCGCCTAAAGAAGGGCTGGCGCTCATCAATGGCACCACCATGATGACCGCCGTGGCCCCGCTGCTCTGGGTGGACGCCTGGCACGTGCTGCGGGCGCTGCTTTCGGCGATCGCTTTATCGGTCGAAGCACTCGAAGCGGGCGTCGAGCCATTCGCCGCGTGGGTGCAGGAAACGAAAGGCCATCCCGGCCAGGTGGCCGTGGCCGCGCACATTCGCGAGCATCTGCATGGCAGCAAGATGGCGGGCGATTCCGGCCGCCAGAGTTGTTACTCGCTCCGCTGCCCGCCGCAAGGGCTCGGTCCGGTGTGGGAAGCGCTTGACCAGGCGCGTCCGCTCATCGAGCGCGAAATCAATTCCGCCAACGACAACCCGCTCCTCGATCCCGCGACCGGCGCCCTCTACCGTGCGGGCAATTTTTACGGGGGCCACATCGCGCGCCTGCTCGACGCGTGGAAAATCGATTTCGCCGTCATGGCCAACTGGGCCAACGCGCTGATGGCCGTGCTGGTCGACGACAAATTCAACAACGGCCTGCCCTCGGGCCTGGTCCCGGAACCCGGCGTCAACTCGGGATTCAAGGGCATGCAACTGAGCGTGACGAGTCTCGCGTGCGCCGTGCGCCAGATCGCAGGTCCCAGCTCCATTCACTCCCTGCCCACTGAATCTTACAACCAGGATGTCGTCAGCCTCGGCATGCACGCCGCCGTAACCGCGCAAGACGCGCTCGAATGCCTGCGCAACGAGACTGCCATGGTCCTGCTCGCCGCCGCACAAGCCGCCGACCTGCGCGCCGCTACCGCCAAACTCGGCGCACGCAACCGCCACGTGCACAACTCGATCCGCCAGGTGTCCGATTTTCTTGAGCGCGACCGAGCCATGGAGCAGGATGTTGCGGATGTGGCGTCGCTAATTGCTGCCGGCAAGCTGGCTGATTAGGTAGGTGTCACGCTGGTTGCGGATCCGGCGTGCGCTGCTTGCTGCTGGTCGCGCAGCCGCTCCAGTTTATCGGTGACGCACCAGCAGTCCCGGTGACTGGAATCCCGGCATGAGCCGCGGGAATCGTACATCTCCGAACTTCCGGCCGAATATCGTGCCGAGCGCGTGGCGCATGCCATTCATGTGCATGACGATCGCGAACGCGTAGGCGAGCGGCCTCAGCCATCGCGCGCCACGAAATGCAAACGGCGTCAAACCAGCAGCGCCACGATGATCAGCCCTGTGGGCCAGTCTCGAAACCCGAAAACGGCATGGGAAACAAGGGAATCGTCTGGCGAACGGCGACGACGCTCGGATTGTATAGGGGAAGAAAACCGGTGAGCGCTTCATCCGTCACATGCGGCATAAAGGACGTGCGAAACGCCACCCAGGCTATGCCGAGCTTGGTGTCGCGCACAGTGCTCACGTTGTCTCGCACCGCAGCCACCAGGATATCGCGGCCTATTCTCGAATGCCGTATTCTATTTACCCGTGCATGTGATGCATCACGGCGCAGCTCAAGTGACCCAGAACAAACCACACCACTGCTTCAAGCACTCTCTTTACTGTTGGCGACATGGGATTAGAGTAACAGCCCTGCAGGCAGTAAACGCGCTACTTCGCCCGAAAAAGCAGCAGATCCAGACTAAACGTCACGCGCATCGCTTCCGCCGGCTTTGCTTGCATCGGCCGGTAAATCGAATGCAGGACGTCGTCGACGCCGGCGGCGTCGAGGTCGGCTGTTGTGGTGATGCGGCGTTGCTCTCCGAGCATAAAGTCGCCCGCGAATGTTTCGACGGTTCGCGCCACGCGGTCCCGCCCAGCACCGCGCAGCTCGATGAGATCGTCAGGCGCGGGAAGAGCAACCAGCAATCGTCCATCGTCGCGCAGAATCCGCCGGAATTCGTCCGCGTTCATCCGCCCGGTGATCGACATCACGATCGAGAACGAGCCGTCGGCATACGGCAGGAAGCGGTCGGCATTAGCCACAATCCACTCGCATTCCGGGTAACGCCGCGCCGCCGCGTCCACCGCTGCCGTTGAAATGTCGACGCCATGCGCCTCACATCCGGCCCGGCCGGCGATGCCGCCAAGATAGAAACCGTCGCCGCATCCCGCATCGAGTACAATGTCGCCGGCGC
>DATLVQ010000811.1:0-5112 GCA_035577325.1 Bryobacteraceae bacterium
GCCCGAGCCCGGCGCCAGATATGCCAGCGCCACATCGAGAGCCAGCAGAACGAAAAATGCGACTCCCCACCGCCCGAGAATTTGTGCCAGATTTTTCAACCGCAGCGACACGTTTCAGGATATCAGTGGAACGGGCGTTGATGCGTCCGCATCGGCGCTCAGAGTCTCCGACAGAGCACCACTATTCTTGCCGCAGAGCCGTCACCGGATCGATCCGGCTCGCGCGGCGGGCCGGCACAAAACTGGCGACCAGCGCGGCGATTACCAGCACCGGAATCGTGATGACGAAAGTAGATGCCTCAGCGGGTTCCATTCCTTCCACCAGTCGCCCCAATACCCGGCCTGCTGCCACAGCCGCAGTTGTGCCCAGGGCGGCGCCAAGGAAAATCATTCCCAGGCTCTGCCGCAGTACCAGCCACATGACCTCGCCGGCGCTGGCTCCAAGCGCCATTCGCACGCCGATTTCCGGCACGCGCTGGCCAGTCAGGTACGCCAGAACACCATAGATGCCGATGCACGCCAGCAGCAAAGCCAAGCCGGCGAAAATGCCGAACAAGAGTAAGAGGAAGCGCTGCCGGGCCAGTGTGCTGCGCATGATCTGCTCCATCGTGGAGACGCCGTACAGGGCTTGATCGCGGGCGGTGCCGCGTGCTTCCCGCCGCACCGATTCAACCTCGGTCATTGGCGCGCTACTGGTCCGCACGACGAGGGACATCGAAGAGGCAAGGCCCAGAAATGCATCTGGTAATTGGGAGAAGGGAAGATAGATCTGTTCCCGAATCTTGGCCCGATCGTCAGCCTCGAGGCCCCAATGCCGCACGTGGCCAACAACCCCCACAACCAGCGCCGGACCGAGAAATTCGAGCCACAACCGGTTTCCGACCGGGTCCCGCCCGCGAAAAGCACGCTGCGCCATGACCTCGTCGATCACCACGACAGGCTGGTTGCCGATACGATCCCGTTCGTCAAAGAATCGACCGCGACGGAGCGGAATGCCCATGACACGCAGGTAGCCCGGCGTTACCAAATTCAGCAGTGACAACGGCATTTGATTTACCGGCGGCGTGGCAGGCCCCGTCCAGTACCCAATTTCTTCGTCATCGCCCTCCATCGGGACGATGTCGGCGACGGCCACGGACGCGACGCCGGGCACGCTGCGCACTCGATCCAGCAGGTCCTGCCAGGCTGCCCGCGTGCGGGCCGCATTTGTGAATGCATCGGCGGACAGCGCTACTTTTGTAACCAAAATGTTCCGGACGTTAATCCCCGGGTCAACGTTTGACAGGCGCAGCAACGTCCGTCCCAGCATTCCGGCTGCCACCAGCAGCACCACCGCCAGAGCGATCTCGGATATGACGAAGCCGCTGTGCAGGCGCCGCGAGCTTCCTGCAACCGTTCGCGCTCCAGTGCGCAGCACGTGTTCCAGTTTGCGTAAAGGGGCACGCAGGGCTGGCGCCAGTCCGAACAGCAAGCCGCTCATCATGGACGCAGCTATGGCAAACAGCAGCACGTTCCAATCGAGATGGACCTCCTCAGCGCGCGGCAAGCTGCCCGGCCAGAACGTCAGAAAGGGGCGGGTCCCAAGCGCTGCCAGCATGAAACCGAGCATGCCCCCGGAAAGCGCCAACACCGCGCTCTCGGTCAGACATTGGCGCACCAGGCGACCATGACTCGCCCCGAGGGCCACGCGCATGGCCAATTCACGCTCGCGCGACACTGCGCGCGCCAGCAGCAGACTGGCGACATTCACGCACGCTATCAGAGGCACCAGGCTGACAGCACCCAGCAGCAGCCATAATGTGGGCCGGACATCTCCTACCATCTCTTGCTGAAGCGGCCGCGCCACGATGCTGTGACCCGCATTGGATTTCGGATATTGCTCCGCCAGGTGGCGGCCAATCAACGCAAGCTCAGCCTGCGCTTGCGCCAGCGTTATGCCGGGCCGGAGCCGAGCCATAACGTGAATACCGGGATGCATATCGCGATTCTGCGTAATCAGTTGGGTATTTTGGCCGAGCGGAGTGAACACATCCACATCCCCCGACAGCTGGAAGCCCGCGGGCGCTATGCCGACAACCGTGTAGGCCTTCCCGTTAAACACCAGGCGCCGTCCGATCGCATCGTTATTTCCGCCATAAAGGTGTTGCCATACGCGATAGCTGATGATAGTGACGGGCGTCGCGCCCGGACGGTCCTCCTCGGGCAGGAATGCACGGCCGCGTAAGAGTTCAATGCCCAGGACGGAAAACAGGCCGGCCGAGATCTGTCGCCCGGAAACGTATTCTGCGTCCCCCGGTTCACTGACAGTACCGCCACCCTGACGCCACGCAACCATCGGTTCCAAAGTGCGGCTCTCGCGCTGGCAATCGACAAAGTTGAGGTAGGCAAACGCCCAATAACCAACTTCTGTCTGTTCATGCAGTGTTACCAGTCGCTCCGGTTCCGGATAAGACAACGGCTTCAGCAGCACGCCGTTGATTACTGTGAACATGACTGTTGTGGCGCCAATGCCGAGTGCCAGCGTTAGCAGCGCCACCGCCGCAAATCCCGGCTTCTTCCGCAGCGTTCGCAGGGCGTAGCTCGCGTCCTGCCATAAATCTTCCAGCCAGCGCGTGCCACGGGCGTCGCGGCAACTCTCCTTCACTTGCTCGGGACCGCCAATCGCGATCCTGGCCTGTCGCCGCGCTTCCTCAGGCTCTTGTCCCTGCGCGATCAGATCGCCAGCGAACTGATCCAGATGGAAACGCACCTCCCTGTCCAGATCTTCTTCGAGTTGCCCCCGCCGCCACAGGCGCTGCCACCACGTCATTCCGCGCCTCCCTCGGACATTCTGAGAACCAGGCCGACCGCTTCAATCAACCGCTGCCAGCTCGCGGCTTCGGTTTCGAGCTGCGCGCGCCCTTTCCGCGTCAGCCGGTAAAACTTGGCGTCACGACCGGTCTCGGTCTCTTTCCAGTCGGCCGCCAGAAGGCCGCGGTTTTCGAGCCGGTGCAGCGCCGGGTAGAGCGACCCTTGTGGGACCTGCACCACATCGCGCGAAACCTGCTGCAGCCTCTGGGCAATTGCGTAACCGTGCACCGGGCCGAGCGCGACAACTTTCAGAATCAATAAGTCCAGCGTGCCCTGCGGCAGATCCGACTTCGCCGGCATCGTACACCTCGATCTTCTGCATATTGGCACAGAACGTGTAGAAGTGCAAGGTATGGACGGGCTACCTCGGAGGTTTATAGCTGGGTAACGACCGACGCGTAAGCCCAGCTGTAGGAAAGGTATCCTGCGGAACCCGAGGCCACGGTAAAGGCGCAGGCGAAATCTCTGGCTCAGGGCTTGTCATTCCTCGCGAAGCAGAGATGCAGGATTGACGCGGAGAGCTTCGCGTGCTGCAGAAAGCGTCGCACAAAGTACCAGGAGCAGTACGGCGGTTGCAGCGCACGTCACTGCAAAGGGATCGTTCACGGAAACGCCGTACACTACTCCACCGAATGCGGGAGCTGAGAAGATGAAGGCGACAACTCCAGCTGCCACACCTAAACCAGCGAACATCATCGGCTTCGCCGAGAGCATTCGAAGCACGTCTGTGGGCGGCGCGCCCAGCGCTACACGGATACCGATCTCGCGCTTCATCTGAGCAATCGCGTACGATAACGCGCCGAAAACACCGAGCGCGGCTAGCGCGGCAGCAATTACGCTGAATGCCGCGGACAGCCACGCGAGGGTGCGCTCGGGCCAAAGCGATGCGTCCACTTCCTCCGCGAGTGTGTGGATCTCATCGAAAGGCAGCCGCGGGTCCATCGAGTGGAGCACGTGGCGAACAGGATCGATGATGGCTTTTGGATCATTGTGAGTACGCACGTGCAGAATGAACAATCCTACATCCCCTAGCGCCCAAGACTGGTACACAGTCGGCTGAATGGCCTCGCGTAGGGAGCGGTACTTGGCGTCGCTGACGATGCCTATGATCTGGTAGCTCCCATTGGCCACTTGATTCTCGAAGCCCTGCCCAAAAGTCTGCCCGATCGCCTCTCCACGAGGGAAGAAGCGGCGCACGAACGCCTGATTAACGACAGCCTGACGTGGCTTCGCCGGTACCTCGTCAGGTCGAAAGTTGCGGCCGGCCAGAAGGCGAATGCCCATGGTGTCGAAGTATTCCGGCGAAACCCAGTTGAGGCTGGTGTTCATGAAATCAGCCGGGGCTGAGGTCTGCCCCGCTGGAGCGTAAGTCGTCTTAAGTCCAGTGCCCCGCATTAGACCGCGTGACGCGACGGCGACAGATGCTACGCCGGGCAGTTCCTGAACCGCCTCTTGCAGCCGGGATCGAAAGGTTCTGCACTGTTGTGGCGTGTAACTCAGCATGCCCGGATCGACTGTGAACGTCACTACATGGTCGCGGTCGAAGCCCGGATCCAACGCCTGGAGCTGGTTGAAGGTGGAAAAGAGAAGACCAGCCACGGAAAGCAAGAGCGTGCACAGTGCCACCTGGAATGCAACCAAGATCCAACGCAACGGCTGACGCGAAGTGGCACGCGTGGCCTTCAGGGCCGTGTGCAGATCTTGCCGGCTGGCCTGGACGGCTGCCGGCAAACCCGCAAGAAGCGCGCATGCGCCGCAAAGTAAAAATGAGAAAGCGAGCAGACGCGTATCAGGTTTCAGATCCAACGATAGCGTCAGCAAGGTTGCGTCAAGCTCGCGCAGCTGCGGCAAAACGCGGACCAGAAACGGTGTCGCTACCCACGCCGTGCAAACGCCGACAAGACCTCCCGCGGAAGTTAGCACGAGAATTTCCGTGAGCCATTGCCGGACCAGATGTTTTCCGGTTGCACCGACGGCGAGCCGAATGGCAATCTCACCGCGACGCGATGCCGTGCGAGCCAATAACAGCCCGCCGACATTGGCGCAAACGATGAGTAGCAGCAGGGCGCCGCCGCTCATCAGCAGCAGAAGCGCGGATGAGAACTTAGGTCGCAGTAAGGATACACCGTTCCCGATCGGCTGCAGTCGGAACTCGCCGGTGACCCAATAGCTGCTGTCTTGACGGCCATGGAACTCCTCGTCCAGCGCAGCCCTGAAAATGGATTCGGCTTCGGCGCGCGCGGCCGCTATGGTAATGCCGGG
>DATLVQ010000812.1:0-9223 GCA_035577325.1 Bryobacteraceae bacterium
CAAGGCGGTTTTCATCTCGGCGGTCCCGCCCTTTCTGCTGAAGACGCCAGATAACCCAGAGGGCGTAGACGGCACTGTCTTCGATGACATCCAAAAGGCCATCGCCGCGGACCGTTACGGGTTCTTCACGGAGTTTTTCAAGAATTTCTACAACACGGATCTTCTGCTGGGCAAGCGCGTCAGCGAGCAGGCCGTCCAGGCCAGCTGGAACGTGGCCGCCAGCGCCTCGGCGACAGCCAGTTTCGCCTGCGTCCCGACATGGCATGAGGATTTTCGCAAAGACCTGGCGCGTGTGGATGTGCCGGCGCTGGTGATTCACGGCGACTCGGACCGGATTGTGCCGCTCAGCGCCTCAGGACAATTGACCGCCAAACTGGTAAAGGACGCACGTTTATCGGTGGTGAAAGGCGGGCCGCACTGCATTACCTGGACCCACGCGGACGAGGTGAACCGCGAGTTGGTCAACTTTCTTGGGGAAGGAAGCGGAAAGGGCGCGACGTCGGCGCCGTAGAATGTAGGGCAACTGCCGTCTTCCGCATCGCAGGAGGCTCGCGATCTATCGGTGGTTCACCCAACCGATCGAATTCGCAATCAGGCGGCGAAAATGCGGGCTCTCGAAGATTTGCGGCCCATGACCGGGTTGGATCATCACCAGCCTGGAGTTTCTGTACGTCCGCGACCATACGACCACCGGGATGCTTAACGGGTGGTTCGTCACCATCAGCGGCTGGATGTCCGGATGGTAGTACATTCGCCCGTAGGTTTCGTCGTGAATCGAAAATGACGGGACGCCGTCCAAGACGGGATGTTTCACGTCGACGCGCTGCAGATCGAAATTCACATCGTGCTGATAAGTATATGGCGGTAAACCGCCTTCGCCCTTCTCGCGCATGCGCAAGCCGGTGATCTCCTCAAAGGTACTCCACTGCTGGAGTCCCGCCAGGGCGTGATGCAGGACGACGACGCCGACGCCGCGCTCGAAAAGGGCGAGGAAGTTCTGCTGCTGTACATCGCTAATGGCCCGCGGCATGTCGTAGAGCAGGACGGTATCGAAATCCGGAGCGATGGGACGGTCGTAGACGGTGCACGTCTCGGCCGGTTCGTGCGCACGCCGCTCTATCTTCCATTCCGGGCGATCGTTGAAGATGGCCCAGAAGCTCGCGTCAAACTCGTGGCCGCCGGTGACGACCAGCAGTCGAACGGGCGAGGCGCCGCGAGCGAGGCCCGCGGCCGCTGCGATTTCCAGTACGGCGCGGCGGCTCAGGCGGTGAGCGACCATGGCTTGCGGTATTCCTTCCTCAGATAGCGCGCAGCTCCGGGATCGCCGGTGACTTCCTGGCGCGCGGCGTCCCAGAAAATCTTGCGTCCGGTGCGATAGGCGATGTTGGCCAATTGCAGAGATGCGGTGGAGATGTGGCCCTCGCGAATGCCGCACGCTGGCGCCTTACGCGATCGTAGGGCTTCGAGAAACCGGCGCTGGTGCGCGCCGTCGCCCGCGTCCAGGCCACTTGCGCTCAGGATGACATTCGTGTTCTCACCTTCCGGCAGGATTCGGTAGCCGTCGCGCGTCAGCAGCATCGTCCCGCGAGTCCCGAGGATTTGAATCCCGTGATCGGTTTTCGGGTTTCCCCAGGAAAACGCATTCGCGTGTTGCACCGAGCAGGTAACGGTGAGGTCCGGATAATCAAACGTGGCGACGAGCGTATCCAGCGTCTCGCGCATATCGTCAAGAACATAGCGCCCGCCAGAAGCCGACACGGCACTGGGCCAACCGAGACCTAGCAAATGCCGGACGCTATCCAGCATATGAATGCCCCAGGTGATCACCATCCCGCCGGAGTAATCCCAAAAGTAAAGATAGTTCCAATGGAAGCGGTTGGGATTGAAGCGCCGTTTCGGGGCCGGGCCGAGCCAGAAATCGTAGTCCACTCCCGGCGGCGGATCGCTGTCAGGCGGATGGCCCAGACCATGCGCGCGCGAATGCGACGGCCGGAGAATCGTATAGTCCAGGTTGCCTGATTCGCTTTGGTTCCACACATTCAGGCAGTGGACCAGGCAGATTTTTCCGAGCGCGCCTTCGCGAATCACGTGGGCCGCGTCTGCGAAGAGCGTGCCGCTGCGCTGCTGCAGGCCCACTTCGAGCAGCCTACCGCTGCGCTCCGCCTCCGAAATCAGCGCTGCGCCTTCCTCGACGGTGTGGCCGACGGGCTTCTCGAGGTAGACATCTTTTCCGGCGCGCATTGCCTGAAGAGCCGGAATTGCATGCCAATGATCCGGCGTGGCAACGATCACAGCGTCGATATCTTTCCGTTCGAGCAGGCGTCGAAAATCTGAGTGGATGTCAGGCGGAGGGGAGAGCGACGCCCGGGTCTCCGCGGCCCGGCCGCTGTCCACATCGCAGATGGCCACGATGCGGCATGAAGGGTCGGTTTGGAATAGCTCCAAATCCGAGCGGCCGCGCCCGCCGCAACCGATGAGCGCAACGCGGATTTGATCGTTCGCGCCAAGAGCAGCCGCGGCCAGAGCGCTCGAGGCTATGAATTGGCGGCGTGTGGTCGGCATGGCTAGCAGGATACCGTATCGCGCGGGCAAGCTTGCGCAAGCAGCCGCCGGCCGGGGCGCAGCCGCGCCGATCGATAGGACATGATTCTCACAGTGGTGATAAGGTAAGTGAAACGCGTCCTGTTGCGCCCTGCACGTTACATGGCCCGCGGGCGAGTGACGCCCTTATTGCGAAAGGACTGATATGAAAACAACGATCCTGATGCCGGCACTTTTGCTGGCCTCGACGCTGGCTGCCGCCGACGTGCCATCCCCGAAGGTTCAGATCGCCGCCGCGATCCTGGCCGCTCCGGCCGATCTCCGTGAAGGCGCGGCCGTCCTCGGTTACAACGAGCAGGGCGCGCTGGTGACACTTCGCGAGGGAAAGAACGAACTCATCTGTCTCGCCAACAACCCGAACGGCACTCGATTCAGCGTGGCTTGCTACCACAAGGACCTGGAACCATACATGGCGCGCGGCCGCGAACTGGTGCTTCAAAAAGTGACCGGGCACGCGCGCGACGACATCCGCTGGAAGGAAATTGCGGAAGGAAAACTCTCCATGCCGCGCGAGCCTCGAACGCTGTATGTGCTCACCGGCACCGGGTTCGACGCGGCCAGCGGAAAGGTGACGGATCCTTACTTGCGATGGGTCATCTATGTACCTTACGCCACGCCGGAATCCACGGGATTATCTACCAAAGCGAGCGATAGCGCGCCATGGCTGATGAATCAAGGAACCGCGGGCGCGCACATCATGATCAACCCGCCGAAGAAGTAGAAGGCGTAAAGGTCAACGCGCCACGGCCAGTGGAGGCGCAACACGTGCCTAAGCCTGGCTGTTTATCGGCCTCGATCGCATGAAACCGGTCAGCCGGCACAGGCGGTCAGAAGCCGCTTATGACCGCGACGATTCCCTCAAAGTATCGGTGAGGCACACGGCCGCTGGTGCCAATATAATGAGAGGGCTGCGACCGAAACGACGGCTCGAACTGGCGCGGCTGCCGTGCCAGCATTGAGCGACATCCGGAGCTCGAGGACTGCAGTGCCGGCGAGTCACCCATATTCATCGATGCTCGAGCTGACGAAGCGCCAGTTCGTCAGGCTAGCCGGCCTCTCCATCGCGGACCGGATCTTTCCCCGGTGGCTGCATGCCGAATCGCAGCCTCGCAGCCAGAACAAGGTCATCATCGTTACGTTCGGCGGCGGCGTCCGATACTCGGAAACATTTGCGCCCGGGGGCGAGCGGAACATCCCGCGCCTTCTGGAACTGAGGCCGGAAGGTTTTTTCTACCGGAACTGCGTAAATGCCGGTGTCCTGTCTCACTTCAATTCGACGGCCAGCATCGTCACGGGAAATTGGCAGCGCGTCGATGACTTTGGTTTTCAGCCGCCAGCCAGCCCCACTTTGTTTGAGCTTTATCGAAAGCAGCGGTCCGCGCGCGCGGTCGACACCTGGGCAATCGCCACGAACAAGAGCTTTGGCACCATGGGTACGAGCTCCGATACGGGTTTTGGCGAGCGCTTCGGAGGCAATGTTGTTTTGCCCAAGCAACTGCTGCTGGAAGCCGTTCAAAGCGCGGTTCGGAAGGGTTCCGAAGGCGGAGTCGCGAATCGCGATGTCGTTCTTGAACATCTCGAAAACATTTTGAACGAAGGATACGAAGGTGTTGGCTGGACCATTTTCAAAGCCGGCCGCGAACTGGATCAGAAGGTCCGGGCCGCCTTGTTGCAGGGTCTCGTGGAGTATATTAACGGCCCCGAGGCGCCGACATCGGGCGATGAGTTGACGTTCTTCATCACGCGCGAAGTGATGCGCGAATTCGCTCCACGCCTGCTGCTGGTGAATTTCTGGGACATGGACGTCGCACACTGGGGGTCGTACTCTCTTTACTTGCAGGCCATAACAAAGACCGACCGGCTGTGCGGGATGCTTTGGGAAGAGGTCCAGTCCAATCCGAATTATCGCGGTAAAACGACGGTTCTGATCCTGCCCGAACTGGGGCGCGACGGTGACGTAAACGCGGCTAACGGTTTCCTGAATCATCGCAGCGGCGATCCATCGTGCCGCAACGTATGGCTGCTTGCCTTGGGGGCCGGAGTTCCGAAAGGCGAGACCGAGCGCATAGTGCAACACGTGGACGTGGCCGCCACTACCGCCGAATTGCTCGCATTCCAGTGCAAAGCCACCGGGCATCCGCTGAAGGAGTTCTCGCTCTGATGCAGGCTGGCGTTCCCAAAGTCTCGGCGGAGCTCGAGAAACGCATCAACCAGGGGCTGCTGGACAGGCTTCCGGTCACTTTTTCGGCTTACTGGTTTGAACAATTTCGCGACTGGGATCTTCTCTTCCCCGCCGAGAAGGATTACTACGAGCGCCTGTTCTCTCTCCTCGACCGTTCGGAACGCGCAGCGGTCGACCGGCTGTTCGCGCCTCTGCGTCAGATTGAGCTGCGCATGGGCGTTAACGAAAAGAACTGGCCGCGCCGTGAGTTCACTCTCGATCAAGTGGACTTTCTGAATCGCAATCCGCAGTATCCGAAGTGGCGTGCCGCGGTGAGCGACATCTTCAAGCAGATCGACCCCGCGCTCGACGAAGAGGTGGACCGTGTGGGCCGGCCCAGGCTCGCTATCGTCATCTCTCCCTCTGAACTACCCGTTGCGTCCGACCGCATGTGGATGCGGATTCGCAACCACGGGACTTCCCTGCCGGTCGAGACTCCGGATAATCCAGAAGACTATCTGCCTCTGCTTCTTACCGGAGCCAGGCGCGCTGATCCGGCCCCATCCGTCCTTGAGCTGTATGCGGCAAGGACAGCCGGCAGCCGTTACCAGGCGTGGACGGTCGAAACCGGCAATGCGCTGGCTTCAGTCGGCGTCGCAGGGGACAATGTGGTTCACTGTTCGTATGCCGGCCTCGAAAAGTATCGCAAGCGCCTGATGACAGAAGTGGACCGGCTGGTTCGCAGCGAGGAGATCCGCGGGCCCAGGGAATTGAGTGCACGGCTGAAGGAATTGAAAGTCGCGCCCTCGGAAGCGGGGCTGGCGCAGGACCCTATACTGGCGGAGTTTGCGCGGGCGACGCTTCTCAGCGGTAACGGAACTCTTCTGCTCAACAATACTTTCGTCGAATGGGCGGCCATTCAGGCGATCCGGCGCGCGCGTCCTGCCGTTCAGGCCATCGCCTTTGGGATCCGAAACAAGATCAAGCCGTTTAGCGGCCTTCTGATCTATGCGGATCAAGACCGTGTCTCACCAATTCCGCCGCAGATGGACACGCTCGGCTCCTACGTGGATCTTGAAGTCTTCTACCAGTACGTCTGGCAGCAGTTCGAAAAATATCCGGAATACCGAGGTAAGACCGCCTACCTATTCGCGGGCGATGGTCTAGACCAGATGCTGGTCGTCGCGCCCCCGGATTTCTTGGCGAAGCTACCACCCGCGCCTGCGTCCTTGGCTCAGATCAACTCGCTGATGAAAGACTGGCTGTCGATCTCTTAAGCTTGGAAGGCGCGCGAAGGAGCGAAACAGCACTGGCGCGTACCGCGAGCGTTGACAACTAGTATTTTTCTATGATAGCGTTGCCGACAACAAGAACTTGTAGGGGGTAGTGCTCACGATAAGGTCATCCGGCCAATAAAGAGGAAGGAATGCACCATGTGCTGTGCACGATTTCGCGGTTTGTTCGCGGCAGTTTTTGTTCTTCTCTGCCTGACTCTCACACTCTCAGCCCAAGTCGATACCGGGACAATCCTTGGAACCGTTGTTGACGCGACGGGAGCTGTAGTCCCGGGCGCCAAAGTGACCATTCGGAACGAAGGAACCGCTTTCACCCAGTCGACGACCACTTCGGCCTCGGGCACGTATGTTTTTACAGCCTTGAGGATCGGAACATATACCGTGGAAGCGGAGAGAGCGGGATTCAAGAGGCAACGCCGGGCTGGCCTGGAGCTGAACATCCAGCAGCAACTAGTCGCCGATTTTACCCTCACAGTGGGTGAAGTAAGCAGCGAGATCGAGGTGACGGCAGCCGCGCCGATTCTGCAGACAGAAAGTGGCTCGGTCGGCCAGGTAGTGGGGAGCCAGACGGTCAACGACTTGCCGCTGAACGGCCGGAATTATACATTTCTGGCGCGGCTGGTGCCGGGCGCAACCGTAGGCCAACCCGAGGGCCGCGGGCTGAACGCGAACGGATGGTTTACGGCAAACGGCACGCGTCCGGCGCAGAACAACTACATGCTGGATGGCATCGACAACAATACGAACGACGTGGATTTTCTCAGCGGCGCGGCCTATGTCGTGAAGCCGCCGATCGATGCCATCGGAGAGTTCCGCCTGCAAACAAACTCGTTCAGCGCGGAATTCGGACGCGCCGGCGGGGCCGTGTTAAACGCCACGTTGAAATCCGGCACGAACCAGATCCATGGCAGCGCCTGGGAGTTTTTGCGTAATGACAAGTTGGATGCGACGGATTTCTTCCTGAATGCCGCCAGCCAGAAGAAGGGCGCGTTCAAGCAGAATCAGTTTGGCGCCACCGCCGGCGGACCCGTTATCAAGAACAAAACCTTCTGGTTTGTGGATTACGAGGGAACGCGGATCCGGCAGGCCGTGCCGCTCACCGGCAACACCGTACCCACGGCTGCCGAAGTAGCCAGCGGCTTCACAAACTTCTCCGATCTCATCTCTCAACAGAGCGGCTCGAAGACCGATGCCCTAGGGCGCGCATATCCATTGGGGACGATTTTCGATCCGGCGACCACGCGTAGTGTCGGGAGCGGACAATACGTGCGCGACCCGTTTCCGGGCAACATCATTCCGGCGAGCCGCCTGGATCCCAACGCGATCAAATTGCTGAGTCTTTTTCCCGCTCCGACGCAATCGAGCCTCTTTAACAACTACAACGTGAACCGGGGCTCCACCACCGACATCAACGCGTTCGATGTCCGTGCGGATCAATATTTCTCGTCGAACGATCAGATGTTCGCGCGCTACAGCTGGTCCAACAGCCCCAGCTTCCTGCCGGGTCCCTTCACCGGCTTCGCGGACGGCGGCGGGTTCAATCAGGGCGACCAGAGCGTTGCCGCAATGGGGGCGGCGTTGAGCTACACGCACACGTTTAACCCCACGCTTATCAACGAGGCGCGTATTGGCTTCAATCGCGAGCGCACCACGCGAATTCAGGCGTTCGGCAACGACACCAGCAACATTCCCGCCAAGTTTGGAATCCAGGGGATTCTGCAAACTCCGGGCAACGGCGGGCTGCCCTACTTGGGCATCGGAGGACTCAGCCAGCTCGGCTCATCGGAGTGGCTCATCAGCGACCGGTTCAGCAATACCGTTCAGTTCACAGAGAACCTCACCAAGATCTACAGTTCGCATACTTTCAAAGGTGGATTTGAAGCGCAGGAAATTTATTTTCCGTGGATTGCGCCGCCCTATTCCCGCGGAGGTTTTGACTTCAATGGCCAGTTCACCTCGATTCCGGAAAATGGCGACAGCAGCACGGGCCGGGCGCAATTCCTTCTCGCGCCCACACAATCGAGCGTGCCAGGGGGTGTGAATCAGCTAGGTGGCGCGGACTCGGTCGCTGCATCGAACTTCGGCGGCGTCGCGGCCCAGCGCTCGTACCGGGGCGCCTACTTCCAGGACGATTGGAAAATTTCACGTAAACTAACGTTGAATCTTGGCGTTCGCTGGGATTGGTTCAGTCCGACCGGCGAACGATACGGCGCGCAGGCCAACTTTGTCCCGGCGGCGCCGGGCCAGGCTGAATACATCATCCCGGCCACGCGGCAGGGTAAACCGGAGCTATCGCCAAGCTTCACGCAATTGCTTCAAAAAGACGGCATCAATCTCGTCTACTCGAACAAATACGGAGGTTCTGGCCTTAGCCAGGTGCAGAAGAATAATTTCGCGCCGCGTTTTGGATTTGCGTATCAGGTCACGCCAAAGCTGGTGGTGCGAGGCGGCTACGGCATCTATTTCGGAGCGTTCGAGAATCGTGGCGGTTATCCGAGTCTCGGATATAGCTACCCGTTCCAGTATTCGTTCAACTTCCCCGCGCCAAACTCGGTGACTCCCGCGACGTATCCAAATGGCACGATCGCCACACTTGAAAATGGCCTTTCCAGCATCCCGCTCGATCCAGGACTGGTGAATGCCTCAGGGCTCACTCTGCGCGGGATCCTACTGCACTACAAGACGGCCTACGTGCAGAGTTACAACATGACGGTGCAGTACCAGCTGACTTCTAACGACTCCCTGGATCTCGGTTACGTTGCTTCTCTCAGCCGCCATCTGGAAACTTTCGTGGGAACGAATTTGCAAAGCGTGTTGCTGCCGCCGGGCACCGATCCTCAACCGTATGTCCCATTCCCCGACTTCGCGCGCGGTTCGGCCTTTGCCGACACGATTGGGACTGCGAACTATCATTCGCTGCAAGCCAAGTATCAGCGCCGCTTTGCGAATGGTTTGGCTGCTCTGGTGTCGTATACCTTCTCAAAGACGCGGACTGACGCGGGTGATCTCCTGAGTGGAGGCAATGTAGACGGCGGCCGCGCGCCTGATGTCCCCGGCTGGGGAATCAAGAAAGACATGGGACTTGCCCCCTTTGATATCCGGCAGGCTTTCACCGCCAGCGGCAGCTATGACCTGCCAATCGGCAAGGGCAAGCGCTTCATGGCGG
>DATLVQ010000813.1:0-2702 GCA_035577325.1 Bryobacteraceae bacterium
CAGTTAACCGAGGTCGGAGCCATTCAGGTGCATTCGAACTACCAGGTGCAACGAAAAGTTGTCATCTTTTGCTGTCCTTTTCTGGGGGGTCGCCTGTTCGATTCGCTTTCGACCCAATGGCAACTGGCTTGGTTAACCTCAGCCTCTCCTTGACTTAGTCACGTGAATTCCGGCCAGCAGTTGCTCAACATGAGAATCTGGGATTCTACCCACCCTTTTTGTTTTCTGTCAATTACATCGTTTGCGGTCTTTCCTGCTGTCCGTTAAAATGCGGCTCGCAGGAGAGAACTTGTGTCGCGAGTCAACATCGTCAAACGCATCAAAATTGACGGCCTCTGGAAGATGCTTTCCATTCCCCGAAATCCCAAAGGCAACTACGACTGGAATTCTATCGCCGACGGCCGCTACTATGTCGAGTGGTACGTAGGCGGAATGCGTCGTCGTGAAGGCGCCGGCGTTACCGCCGCCCAGGCACTCGAGGCGCAACGCCGCAAGCGCCATGAACTCGAAGGGCGCAATCTGGGTGTACACGGGTTTGAAAAAGCTGGGGAAACTGTCAAGAAACCTGCGTTGCAGGTGGCCGTCAAGACGTATTTGGAGCAGATCGAAGCGCTAAAAAAACCCAATACTCACCGGAAGTATGAGGCCGTGCTCGAACGGTTCCTTGATTTCTTCCACGACCGCGCGTCGATCTACGCGATCTCCGGTGACGATCTGACGCGCTTTGTCGTGACCCTCAAGAGAGATCATGGCCTGGGATCCAACACGATCCTGCACAACGCCGTTATCGTCGCGCAATTTTTCAAGCGCCATGGGAGGAGCGGGATCACGCGCGAGCTACAGCTACCCGAGCGCATCACGCCCCTAGTGAAGGTGTACCGCCACGAAGAGCTTGCCCGCTTCTTTGCTGTCTGCTCCGATCAGGAACGCGCCTTGTTCGCCACGTTTCTGCTGACCGGTTTCCGCGAGCAAGAGGTGATGTTCCTGTATTGGAGCGACGTGAACTTCGAATTGCGAACTGTGCGCGCGACCGCGAAACCGGAACTGGGGTTCTACCCGAAGCGATGGGAGGATCGTGAAGTTCCAGCCCCGGCGGAACTTATGGAAGAACTTCGGAAGCATACTCATCGCCAGAACTGCCAACTTGTGTTCCCATCCCCTACCGGGAACCGTGAACAGCACATGCTCGACCACTGCAAATCCATCGCCACGCGTGCCAAACTCGATGCGAACGAATTTGATCTGAAGACGTTTCGTTCCACCTATGCCACGGGAATGCTGAGAAGGGGGTTCGACGTACGGACCGTTCAGCACTGGATGGGCCACAAGTCTCTTGAAACTACGATGCGCTACCTGGCGCCGGCCACCGATGTTCACGACGAGGTGGATTTAGTGACAATTCCGTCTGTCGGCAAGACCGGCGCGGCGCCCCGAAAGGCCGCGGCACGCGAGTCCCGTTCCTCTCGGAAGGCACGGTCGGTACAATCGCGGGCCGCTGGGGAGTGACAGATTCCGCGATAGCAACGCGGGCTGGTCTGTAAACCACGCAAAATACCGCTTTTTCGGGCAGGCGTGGCCGAAATCGCCGAGGCTTGAGATAATGGATTGAAGGACGTCGCCATGCAGATCACGTTGGAACTGCCGGAAGACATCGCACAAGGACTCGGATCCAGGTGGAAGGATCTGCCTCGTGCGGCACTGGAAAGCCTGGCACTCGAAGCATACCGGTCCCAGGCGCTAACGGCAGCTCAGCTTCGCAGGCTGCTCGGTTTCGAAACGCGAATGCAGGTGGACGCCTTTTTGAAGGAGCACGAAGTTTACGACTTCACGGCTGCCGATTTCGAGCAAGACCGGGAAACGCTCCGCCAGCTCCGGGTGAGAGAAGCTCAGCTTTGAGCCGACTCTCGACATGGTTGTCGTCGCAGACACTTCGCCAATCAATTACCTCGTTCTCATCGAGCAGATCGACCTCCTGACGCGGCTGTACACGCGAATTCTGATTCCACCTGCCGTTCTCGCAGAGCTGAAGCACCCGCTCGCACCGAAACCGGTTCGAAACTGGGCCAGCGATACGCCCAAGTGGCTGGAAGTTCTTAGCCCGAAAGACAGGCTGACTCTCGCGCAACTTGATCTGGGAGAAACCGAGGCGATCGCTCTCGCAACTGAGATGCATGCCGAAGTACTGCTCATGGACGAGCAGGCCGGACGGCAGGAAGCAGTTCGCAGAGGGCTGAGGGTTGCCGGCACGCTCTCCGTGCTCGATGAAGCCGATCAGGCCGGGCTCGTCAATTTCGACCAGGCCGTCGCTCAACTACGGAAAACCAGTTTCCGCGTCTCCCAGGCCGTCGTTTCCGAGATCATGCAAAAGCGATCTCGCTGACCGAACTATCTTCCCGTAATCCACGAATCCCATACCCCCGCGCAGGCCGGATTCTTCCATCATTTGACAGGCATTCCGTTTCACTCTATTTAATCTATGTAGACCGGTTGCCGGGCAACTCGTTAGCATCCGGCACGGCATCGGAGTTTTGCTATGTCCACCTCCCCCAGCGTGCATCTTGCGGGTGCAGAAAACCGAGACATTTTTGATTCGCTTGAATCTTCCGAAAAGCTGCTGACGGCGCGCGAAGTCGCCCGCATCCTCTCGATCAGCGAAAAGACCGTCTACAGCTACGTGTCCCGAAATCTGATACCGCACTACA
>DATLVQ010000814.1:0-9947 GCA_035577325.1 Bryobacteraceae bacterium
TCTTTCAACCCGACGACTACTACATAATGCAGCGGTGCGCGCGCCCCGTTTAGTTCGAGAGCCACCACCAACGGCCGGCCCTTGGCGAGGTGCTGTTGAAGGTCCCCGACCTCTCCACTAAAAACGAAAGCGGCAAATCCGTGCTCTTCGAGGTATCGCTTCAGAGCCTGGCCTTGAATCCCCTTTCTGGGGCCGGGCGGCAGGGCCTGGTCAATGCGTTCGGCGTCGGCCGCCAAGGCATCGAGCCTGGGTTCCCGGCTGGTCCAATACTGCATGATCATCGCGATAGCCGCCGATCCGCAACCTGCCTTCACCTGGTGGACGAATGGGACTTCGAGCCATGGCGAACTGGCGGAATCCGCGAGTGAAGACGATCCGATAAGCAAGAGCGCGACAGATGCCCTCAGCAGCGCCACCCCGCGCGCCAGGCTAGTGACGCAACCACTGATCTCCGAGCCGCTTGCCATATAGCCAGTGTAATGCGTTCGCTTGCGCGAGTTCCGAACGTCATCGGGCGGCCGATGAATGTGCTCGCTCGAGGCCGGCCTAAAACCCTATAGGATGTTTGCCGATCGAGGTCGAAGGCGCACGGGCGGAGGTTGCTTTGCTCTTACCGCGCGTGAACGGAAAGACCGGGACTCGAGCGCACTGGCCGGCTAATTTTTCATCGGTGGAGAATACGACTGGCTATTCTTTGTCATGTATGCGGGTACGGGCTGCCTGCTGATGGGCTTTTTACTCGTGAATTGGTTGTCCGGCAGCCTGAAGCTTTCCAGTTTCGCCGCTGCATCCTTTTAAATGACACGCGCCTAGTTAATTGACACGCGCCCAGCAAATGCCAGTTTGACATTCTCCCTCCAGATGAATTAGCGTGTCGATTGAAGATCGAAATCGAAATCAAGCTCCGCTGGCCGGGCAAGATCGGGAAAATCCGGCGCCGTCTGCGCGACCATGGTTTTCACATCGCAAAACGACGCGCATTGGAATCCAATACCCTGTTCGACAATGCGAAGCGCACGCTGCGCAAACATGGCAAACTGATTCGCGTGCGCGCGATTAACGGCCAGCGCGTGTTCACCTATAAAGGTCCTTCCCAAGCGAGCAAGTACAAGAGGCGTCCCGAAATTGAGATTGAACTGCCACATGGCGCCCGTATGGAGACTATTCTGGGGCAGATGGGCTATCATCCCGTTTTCCGATACGAGAAATTCCGCACGGAGTACACCAAGGGAACGGCCAATGGCGGCAAAGTGCTGCTGGATGAAACACCCATTGGGAATTTCCTGGAGATCGAGGGCAGCCCGCGCTGGATAGATGGTACCGCCCGGCTGCTCGGCTTTGCGCCTAATGACTACATCACACGCAGCTACGGCTATCTGTACTTAGCCTATTGCCGGGAAAGGAGGATGCGTCCGAAAGACATGCTGTTCAAGAGCCGGCGCTCGAAGAAATGAGTGGCTCATTGTATATTCCGGTGTTTGTGTAACAATAGCGTAGTCAAAATCCTTGGACACGATGGCACCCGCTGAGACATCAAAGTTCGCATACGAGCAGGCCTACAGGCGATTGGGCCGATTAGCATTCCAGATCAATCAAACAGTAAGATCCCGGGATGCGGACGCGGTTCACGATTTGAGGGTGGCGATTCGCAGATTTGCCCAAGTGCTACGCGTATTCAAGCCTTGCTTTCGCGGCAAAGAGGTGCGCAAGATTCGGCGGGAGCTGAAGCAAATGATGGATTTCGCCGGCGAGGTCCGGAACTGTGACATCGCTTTCAAGCTGATGTCAAAGTCCCAGCGTGGCGACGTGACTGGTCTGCGGGCAAAACTGGAAGGTGTCCGGCGGGAAGGTGAGCGAGTGCTGGTTGCATTCCTGAAACGCTGGGCCGACCGGCAATCGTCGTTGAAGTGGAGGGGCGCCCTGGCAAGTGCGGCGACCACAAACGGCGATGCATCAAGTAAGGCTCCCATCACGAGGACCGCTCAGCGGATGCTCCCCCGCATGGCACAAGAGTTTTTTGAACGCGGAAATGACGCCGCCGGGACGAAAATCTCTCCTCGTGAGCTGCATCATTTTCGGATCGCGGCGAAGAAGTTTCGCTATACGCTGGAACTCTTCGCTTCCGTATACGGCCCCCCTTTGGAGTCTTCACTGGAAAGTATCAGGCGCGCCCAGGAATTGCTCGGCGACATCAACGATTGCGATACCGTTCGCAATCTGCTGTCGCAATTCAAGGAGGCCGACAAAGTGACGTCCTGGCTGAAGAAGCGGCAGCGCCGTAGAATCGAAGAATTCCAAAGATTTTGGACCGACACTTTTGCAGACGGCCGAGAGCTTCGAAGCTGGCGTGCCCTTTTGAGGCGGCCCGGCGGAGGCGTGCGGCAGACGCGGAAGCCGGCGGGACGCGCCGTGGTGGCTTCTCACACGGCTGGTCGCCGGCCGATTGCGGTCGCGTGAAAATACGGCGATGCGCGATGCCCGACTCAATCAGCGATGCCTAAGGGCCCGCCACCTTGGGTGTCAGCATCCATTTGAAGACGCCATTAGGGTGCGTTTCAGATATTGAGACGTCCAATCGAACCAGCGCCGCCTTTTTCAAATCAACCTGGAAAGCGGGACAGTTCAGCAGAAAGGCCACGAAATGGCTTAATAAAGGCTCATGTCCGGCTATGAGTATGCTCGGCGCTGCTATCTTGGCGATTTCATTCCAGACACGGTCGGGCGAGCTGGATGGGATCAGAGCTTTTGTGACGACCACTTTTCGGCAAGCTAGAATTTCCGCGGCCGCTTCCGCGGTCTCTTGCGCGCGCGTGTACGGACTAGTGAGAATGACAGCCGGCGAAACACCTGCCTGACGAGCCCTGCGGAGAACCATGCGCAGCTTCCGCATTCCTGACGGCGTCAAAGCACGCGTTGCATCTGGACGGCCCAGCCGGCGGTCTTCCGCGATTGCGTGCCGCAGCACGTAGAGAGTCAATGGATTTTTCTTTTTGGCCGTACAGCCCCGTTCGCGCCGTTCATGCGCGGAAACTCCCGCACCTTTCGCAACTCCAGATTGCGGATATGTTCCTGCAAATCGCGGAAGATCAGGTCCGGTGCGCGCCCGGCGTCTATGGTGACAAACTCATATTTCTTCGCCATTACATCCAGAGCGCGGATGACGCGGGTCTGGTAACGTACGAAGCTGTCGAACATATTATTTCCGAAGCGGATATCCATTCCACTTTCCCAAAAGTCGAATGCTCCGCGGCCGAGGACCACGCGGGAAACCAGATCTTTAACCTCCGCGCGCAAGTAGTAAGTTGCATGAGGCACAAGGCCGAATCCCAGCACTTGCTCGATCCATCGCCGATCCTCGCCGCGCGCAACCGCGCGAGCAATGATCGAGAATACGTACCGGTCGGTCAGCACAATAAAGCCGGCGCGTAGCGCGGGTATGATTTCGTTCTCCAGCCGGTCAGCGAAGTCCGTTGTGTAATAAAGCGTCATCGTGATCGGTCCAAGAGTGTTGCCTTCTTTTGCCTGTTTGATCCCCTTTCCGGCCAGCGCGCCTCTCGCCATACCAGTGTCGAGCACGGCGTGGCCCTCCTGTTCGAGCCACTGCCGCAATTTGCCGACCTGAGTGGTGCGACCAACCGCGTCCGGGCCCTCAATTACAATTAATTTGCCATGCAGTTCGGATTCATCGACTCCTGGCAGCGGCTGGTTATAGAACTGCAGTGGTTGTTTCATTCGCATGATTCTCGCCCGGCGGAACCCGCAGCAGGCCGTTCTTGGGGCGGTGGCCGAGCTCTTTGATAACAATCCTGCGCATTTGGCGCTGCTGCCGTTCGATCGAAAGTGTGGCGTCAATAATGTGGAACCCAACGTCGGAAGCCATGGCCTCATATTCATCGAGGATGTGGCCCTGGAAGATTCTAAAGCTCTCCTTGACGTCGCGGCTGAGCCCTAAATCCATCCCGGCCTCGTAATACTTGATGGCGTCGCGGCCCCCCAGGATACGCCCGATGGCGACATCCAACGGTACGCGAAAATAGAAACTCAAATTCGGCCGCGTCGCGAAGCTGTAAAGATTCCGTACCCAGCGGCGGCTAACGCCACGCGCCACATCGCGCGCGAAGGCAGTATACGCATAGCGATCCGCGCACACGATTGCACCAGCCTTGAGAAGGGGAGTGATGTAACGCTCGGTGCGGTCGGCGAAATCGGTGGCGTGTATCAGGCTGAATGTGGTGGGCCTAAACATCTCTTTTTTCTTGCCACGGCGCGTGGTCTCCCTCACAAGAGGTGAAGAGTTCCATTCGCTGAAGGCCACCGCATATCCGCGGGCGCGCAGCCAGTGGCTGAGCAGGGATATCTGCGTCGACTTGCCCGAGCCATCAATGCCTTCGACCACAATGAGCTTGCCGCGGAAACGGTTCGGGGAGAAAAGTGACATTCAGGAAGGTGTCAGCTCATTATTATACATATATGCCAAGGTTCGCGGCGGTCGATATCGGCAGCAATTCGATTCGCATGGAGGCAGCGGAGACGATGGATGGCTCGGCGCCGAAACTGCTCGCGTCAGACCGTCAGGTAACCCGGCTTGGAGCCAGCGTATTCCGCACCGGCAAGATCAGCGCGGACGCCATTGAACTGGTTTGCAAGGTGCTGAGTGACATGGCGCAGCAGTATCGAAAACTAGATGTGGCCGGCGTGCGCGCGGTGGCTACCAGTGCGGTGCGGGATGCGGCGAACCAGGATGAATTCATCGCCAAAGCATCCGCAGCGATCGGCTCGCCGGTGGAAATCATTTCGGGCCCGGAGGAGTCGCGTTTAATCCACCTGGGCGTGCAAAGCCGCTGGCCTCATCCGAAACAAAAGGTGCTGCTGCTGGACGTCGGAGGGGGCAGCGCGGAAATCATGCACAGCGAATGCGGGCATCTGCGGCGGGCCGTTTCAAAGCCACTGGGCGCGGTTCGCCTCACCGAAATCTTCCTGAAGTCCGACCCGCCCACCGAGCGCGAACTGGATCGAATGGAAAATTACGTCGAGGAGAAGCTGGCCTCGGCGATTCGCCGGATCGGCCACAGGCGGTGGGACCGCGTGATCGCAACATCGGGCACCGCATCAGCCGTGGCTTGCGCGGCGAACGGAATTTCGCAAGACAAAGATGAAAAAGTAGACCGGCTCCGCGTCTCGACCGCTCAAATCCAAAAACTGTATGGCGAACTTCGTGTCCGTACGCTAGAGGAGCGTCGCAAGATCACAGGCATCGGCCCCAAGCGCGCGGAAATCATCATTGCAGGCATCGCGCCGCTTCTTATGGTATTGCGCGACTTGCAGCTGGCGTCCTTATATTACTCGGCCGCCGGCTTGCGCGATGGGATCATTGCCGACCTCGCGCAGCGCGGCGTTGGATCGGAGCTTTCGGTTCTCGACCGGGATCAGCGGGAAGTTGTCGAGACAATGGCGCGCCGATACGGTGTTTCCTTACCGCACGCGCGCCAGGTGGCAACGTTGGCGAACAAGCTGTTCACCTCGCTGCAGCCTTTGCACGGCCTGCCTCTGTCCACGGGAAAGTTGCTGGAAGCCGCAGCGTACCTGCACGATGTCGGACACTATGTGAGCGACTCTCGCCATCACAAGCACTCATACTACCTCGTGGCGAATTCCGATTTGCCCGGCTTTACCAACCGCGAGCGCGAGTTCATCGCGAATCTTTGCCGGTATCATCGCAAGGCGGCGCCAACATCCGAACACGAGAACTACGAATTGCTGAACGGCGACGAAAAGCGGACCCTAACGCTGCTGATTCCTCTGCTGCGCATCGCGGACAACCTCGACCGAAGCCACGAAGGCCGCGTGCAGACGCTTGACTGCTTAGTGAGTGAAGAGCAGGTTGTGCTGAAAATTGGATCAAAAGCCGATGTGGAGCTGGAACAATGGGCGGCCGAACGAGGGGCCGAGCTATTTCGAGAGGTCTACAAGCGAGACATCAGCGTAACCAAGGCCAAGTCGTGATCGTTAAACGCGACGGGGGCAGCGCTTCTATGCGTGGGGACGTTGTATGAACATTTGTAAGGCAACGCAAAAATACGAGAGATGGCTTGCCGGGCAAATCCCGCTTATCGAGGCAGATCTCGACAGGAAGCACGCGGCCATGGCGAAGGATGTTTTTTCATTCCTTCGCGCCACTTTTTATCGCTGGATGCAACTCTGGCCGGAAGTCTGCCGCGCTTGCGATGACGCGCCGCAAGTGCTCGGAGTGGGCGATCTGCACATCGAGAATTTTGGCACTTGGCGGGATATCGAGGGGCGCCTGGTTTGGGGTGTCAATGACTTTGACGAGGCATGCGAATTGCCTTACAGCCTCGATTTAGTGCGCTTAGCGGCGAGCGCACATCTTGCGATCGCCGAAGACCAGCTGAAGATCAAGGCGAAGGATGCGTGCACCTCAATCGTGGAGGGCTATGAACAGGGCTTGTCCGGTGGCGGCAAGCCGTTCGTTCTGGCGGAGCACCACCATTGGCTGCGCGAAACCGTGAGCGGTGTTCTACGCAATCCGGAGAAATTCTGGGCGAAGATCGATGGCTTGCCTACGCTGAGAAAACCGATTCCATCGAGCGCCCGCAAAGCTATCGAGAAGGTTCTTCCAGAACCACGTCTCAATTACCGCGTCGTACACCGCATCGCCGGTTTGGGGAGTCTCGGCCGCGAACGCTATGTTGCCATCGCCGATTATCGTGGGGGCGAGGTAGCGCGCGAGGCAAAAGCTCTGGCTCTGTCGGCGGTGATTTGGGCTAACAAAACAAAGAAATCCGGCCGGATCCGTTATCAGGAGGTTCTCGATGCTTCCGTGCGGTCGCCCGATCCCTTTGTGCGCCTGAAAGGCCGGTGGATTGTGCGCCGCCTGGCGCCGGATTGTTCTCGTGTTGAACTGGCGTCCATGCCCAAAGAGCGCGACGAAAGCCGGCTTCTGTATTCGATGGGCTTCGAGATCGCGAACCTGCATCTCGGCACCGCGAAGGCGGCGCGGGAGATCCTCAGGGATTTGCAGAAACGCCCGGTCCACTGGTTGCACGAGGCCGCGGCGAGAATGGTCGCCGGAACCGTGAAGGACTGGCACGAGTGGCGGGAGAATACTCCGGCCGGTCGATTGAAAGGCAGTGATTAAAAAGACGCCTGTGCCCCGGGTGTGCGTTCGCGCACTATGGCGAACGGCAGACGAATGGTTGTTTGGTATCATAGCTGCTCGTTCGACAATTCTGCCAGGAAGGGTGGACCGATAGCATGCGTGATCAGCTCCATGATCGTGAGGCCGGAAGACGCCGCGAACTCATAGAGTCTATGCAGGGAGAACTTGAGGTCGCGCTGACCTTTGCTAAAGTTTCCTCCGTCGCGTACGGGAAGGGTAAACTTCAGCGCGCCATCGACGCGCGCTCGCGAGCCGAAGCCGTACAGACGAGAGCGATTGCGGACCTGGTCGAAGCCGCCTCCGCGGATCCTGAGGCCTCGCACACCGTTCGATCTAAGCTGGCACAGGTGCGGCACGCTCTCGCTCACCTTCCGTCGTCATCTGAGCCACTGCAACGCGCGCGGTTCGCGGGTTGAGTTCGACCGGCCGGTTGGCGTTTCTTCCAACTGATGCGCTGGTTTTACTCGAAACGCAACGCAATCATCGGATCGATTCGAGACGCCTTTCTCGCGGGCAGGTATCCCGCGAGAAGTACAGCGCCTAGCAGCGTGGCGACCGCCAGCGAAAGAGCCAGCGGATCGTTGGGCTTCATCCCGTACAACAATGATGCAATGAATTTCGAGGTAACCAGCGCCGTGGCCATGCCGATCGCGAGGCCCGCCGCGGCCAGCACCAAGACTTCACGCAGAACCATCCGCACTACACTCGCGCGCGGTGCGCCCAAAGCCATCCGGATGCCGATCTCACCGGTGCGGCGGGCGACGTTGTACGAAACACTGCCGTAGAGCCCAACGCAGGCGATCACCAGCGCCAGGAACGCGAAGCCGCTGCAGAGCTCAGCAAACGTGATCTCCTGGTTGATGGTCTGGTCGATGTCGGCTGTCTGAGTTCTAATGTCGGATACGGGCACGCGCGGATCCGCCTGGCGCACGATTGCGCGCACGGAGTTGATGTAGCGGAGCGGGTCGCCGGAAGTGCGCAGGGCATACACCATCTGATCCGGCCGCGGATAGCCTTGGTTAAACGGCATATACACCACCGGCCGGATGTCCCTCGTCAGGCCGCCATATCGCGCGTTTCTGGATACTCCGACTATCTCCATGTGTCGCGCGGGACGGTCGCCGTCCCACAGAGTCAAGTGTTGCCCAAGCGGATTCCGGTCGCCGTAATGGACCTTGGCAAACAGTTCGTTAATCACCGCAACGGCCTGCGAGCTGGGCTGGTCACTGTCCTCGAAATCACGTCCGCACAGGATCGGAATTTGCATGGTTGTGAAGAATGCCGGCCCGACGTTCAAAATAAGTTCACCCGGCCCGGGCACCGCGCCGGAGAGGCTGATGCCCAGTCCAGTCCCAGCTCTGAGGAGCGAATCCTCCGAGAGACTCGCGTTGCGTACGCCCGGGATCGCGTTGAAACGTTTGCGCAGGTCTCCGTAAAAGGCGGCAATCTCCGGGTCTTTGTGTCCAGCCTTCCGGGCGTCCAACTGGAACAACAGCACATTCTCGCGATTGAAGCCAAGATCGATCGATTGCAGATTCGAGAGGGTCCGCACAAAGAGCCCGGCCGCCACCAACATGACCAGCGAGATGGCGATCTGCCCTGCCATCAGCACGTGGCTCAGGCTGACGCGCCAGAAAGTATGGCGCACACGCGGCTGGCCTGCGCGGGTTGTCTTCAGAGCGGGCATAACGTCCACGCGCGTGGCCTCGACCGCCGGAGCCAGCCCGAAGACCAACCCCGCCAAAAGGGACAATCCGGCCGCCGCGCTCAGAACGTGCCAATTCAACTCCGCGTGCAGCGTAAAGTTCGTCCGGCCGTTGGCCAACAGCAGCGTAAGAATTCGAATGCACGAGATCGCGAACAATAGCCCCACGGCCCCGCCCAGCAACGCCAATAGAACGCTTTCGGTCAGCAGTTGGCGTACAATACGCAGCCGGCCGGCCCCCAAGCTCAGCCGGAGCGCAATTTCCCGCCTTCTCGCGGCGGCGCGCGCCAGCAGCAGATTGGCGACATTGGCGCACGCCAGAGCCAGGATCAATCCCACCAGCGTCATCAATACAAAAACAGGCCGCGAGTACTTCCGCCGCAGACTATCCAGCCCGCCCGCGCCTTGTTTGACCACCAGCGCGGGAAGATTCGAGCGCTCCTTGTCGTTAGCTGCCGTGCTCGCTACCCATTGCTGAAACTCTGGCGCAAGCCTGGCCTCTGCTTGAACCAGGCTGACTCCAGGCCGCAAGCGGCCCATTACCTGGACCCAATAGTAGTTCCGATCGAGGTAATCCTTGGGGGAAAAGCCAAACTGATGGCCCGCGCCCAGCAATTCATTCGTGTGCATCGGAAGATAGATGTCCGGCGCCGCGGCCGGATCGACACCGAAGAATTCTGGCGGCGTAACACCCACCACGGTGAAGGGAAGGTTGTTGATCAGAATTGGCTGGCCTGCTGCATTTGCGGCTTGCCCGAAACGCCTTTGACTGAATGCATAGCTGACCACGGCCACGGGCGGCGCTCCAGCATGGTCGTCGTCGGGAATGATCAATCGCCCGGCAGCCGGCGGAATCCCGAGCCCACGAAAATAGTCCCCGGACACGCTCCAGCCGGCGGCAAGATCAGCCTGCCCTTTGACCGTAACGTTCAGGTTTCTCTCTTGCCAATATTGGTAGTGGGCGAACACGGCGGAAAAGATAGAGTCGTTTTTCCGGAAGAGCTCGTATGCCGGGAAAGGGAAGATGCCAGCCGTCGTTCCCGACTTGGGATCGTCATAGGTGTC
>DATLVQ010000815.1:0-3567 GCA_035577325.1 Bryobacteraceae bacterium
GCAGCCGCGCGATTTCATGCCCACGAAGCGATTTTCGACAAGATCGATGCGTCCGATGCCGTGCGCGCCACCGAGCTTGTTCAGCTTTTCGAGAAGCGCCACGCCGCTCGTCATTTTTTGACCGTCGAGCGAAACCGGCACGCCCTGTTCAAAGCCGATCGTCACCGTGGCGGGCTTGTCGGGTGCCGTGTGCGGGCTCTCGGTCAGCATCCAGATTTCGTCCGGCGCCGCATTGGCCGGATCTTCGAGCGCGCCGCCTTCGTGCGAGATGTGCCAGATGTTGCGATCCCGGCTATAAATTTTCTTGGTCGATTGCGATATCTGGACGTGGTGCTTGGCGGCGTACTCGATCGCGTCTTCGCGCGACACGATCGACCATTCACGCCATGGCGCAATCACCGGAAGCTGCGGGGCGAGCGCCTTGTAGGTCAGCTCGAAGCGGACCTGGTCGTTCCCTTTGCCCGTGCACCCATGCGCCAGCGCATCGCACCCCGTGCGCAGCGCCACCTCAACCTGCTTTTTCGCCAGCAGCGGGCGCGCAATCGACGTGCCCAACAAATACTTGTCTTCGTAGATGCCGCCCGCGCGCACCAGCCGCCACAAGTATTCCGTAACGAACTCCTCGCGCAGATCTTCGATGTAAACTTCCGAAGCGCCCGTCTTCCGCGCTTTCGCCTCCAGGCCGGCCAGTTCCTCATCCCCCTGGCCGATATCACCGCACACCGCGACCACGTCGCAGTGATAATTTTCTTTCAACCAGGGAATGATGATGGAAGTGTCAAGTCCGCCGGAATAGGCGAGGGCAACCTTATGGGGAGTTAGGGAAGGCATAGGCTTTTAGGTTTCAAGGTGTCAGGTGTCAGGTTCCAGGTGTCAGCGGACCGCGAAGCTTTCGCGTCAGACCGTTGAGCATCCTGCCTACCTCAGACGCCATGCTCATCAACGTCGCGGATTGTTCGCGCGTGACGTAGCCGAGCTCCACCGCAATTAAGAAATGGGTCTCCAGTTCCATGAGTGATCCGTTTGCAAACGACAAGTGCCGGAGGTAGTCACCAAGATGTTCACGCCCGTGCCCTTCGGCGATGTTGGCTGGGACCGACACTGCGGCCCGTTGGATTTGGCCGATTAATCCATAATTTTCGCTTTTAGGCAGAAGCCTTGCGACGCTGTAGCTCTCGACTACCAGCGCCATAGCCTTCCGCCAGACCTGAAGGTCGCGGTAGCTCTTTACGGCCAAGTTTGCTGGCACCTAAAACCTGACACCTGAAACCTGATTCTATCCCAACATCATCATTAGCAGCGCCTTCTGTGCGTGCAGGCGGTTCTCGGCCTGGTCGAAGACGATCGAGCGAGTGGACTCCATTACTTCGTCCGTCACTTCTTCGCCGCGCTTGGCGGGCAGGCAGTGCATGAACACCGCGTCGGGGCGCGCCAGAGACATCAGGCCGTCGTTCACTTGATGCCCGGCAAAATGCTTCCGCCGTTTGATCGACTCTTTCTCCTGGCCCATGCTGGTCCACACATCGGTGTACACGGCATGCGCGCCTGAGACGGCTGCGGCGGGATCGTTCGTGATTTCAAGGCGCGCGCCCGAAATTGAAGCCAGACCCTCGGCCTGCGCCACGATCTCCGCATTTGGTGCGTAGCCCTCGGGCGTCGCCACTGCGAAATCGATGCCCAACCGTACCGCCGTCAGCATCAGAGAATGCGCCACGTTGTTGCCGTCGCCGGCGAAAGCCAGCTTCAGCCCGCGCAGTTCGCCGAAATGCTCGCGCAGGGTCAAAACGTCCGCCAGCGCCTGGCAGGGATGATACAGATCGCTCAGCGCGTTGATCACCGGAGCCGCCGACCAGTGTGCCAGCTCTTCAATGGTGGATTGCGAAAACGTCCGCGCGACGATGCCCTGCGTCCACCGCTCCAGGTTCCGCGCCACATCTTTCAGCGGCTCGCGAATGCCCAACGGGCCTTCGCTCGTGACCGTGTCTCCACCCAGCTGCTTGATCGCCAGTTCAAACGTGAGGCGCGTGCGCAGTGACGGCTTCTCAAAAAGCAGGCTGATGTACTTCCCGCTGAGGGCGCGCGCGTACTTGCCGGGGGTCCGCTTCACTTTGGCGGCCAGGTCGAGCAGATACAGAACCTCGTCGTCGGTGAGGTCGAGATCGCGCACCAGATCTGGCGCCGCAACCTTTGCAATGGGCCGGATCGCTATCGCCGTGGCCACGAAAAACCCTCCAGTGAATGTTTATTCACTATAATGAATAATTACACAATCTGGGGTTTCGCGTCAATGGTAATTTCTGCCACTCCGTAATGCACCCGCCATATCAACCTGTTTATTATCAGTATTTTAATGGATAAATATTTAATTCGCCTGCCAAATGTGAAACGAAGCCAAATAGCCAGGTTCTGCGTTCGTGCCGCCGATGCTCGAAAGCTCGATAAAACAGTACAGCCCGAAAAGGTCGTAAGAAGCCCCGGATAATTTAACAGTCGCTTGAAGCTCAGCGCCGGGCGCCTGTCAGTTAGGCTGATTGTAGCGCGGACAGTTCCGGCTTCAGCAAATGGGGTCTCAGACAGCTTTCAGATTTTGGCATTTCAGCACGCCTCGTCGCCGGTTGAAGCTTATCACCGCTCTTATCGCGATGCAGCATACAACACTGCTCTGGGCGCAGGGCCCACTGATTCTCAAGCAGTTCCTGGACACCAAATGGGAGGCTCCGTATGAATCGTGGCGCGCTGCGCACGCCGTGGCCAAATGCAGGCCGTTCGATGGCACCGGTTTCGGGGCGGACGAGCAGTGGTGTTACCGGTGCGTCGAGAGTGCGGGCGCCGAGAATTACGAATGGTCGTTTTACGCGTTCGATGCCGCCGCGCCGGCCTGCCGACTGGGGCAGTTGCGGGCGTGGCAGACTGGCCCGGCGATGGCCGAGACGCGGCACGCGGTCGAGGCCGCGCTGGTGGCGCGTGATGGCCCGCCGGATTCGGACAATGCCGTGGGTGAATGGTCCTCCGGTTTCTGGCACGACATCCAGCATTTCCACGACGGGCAGGGCGAGGTTTACCTTTACAAACGGGTGCAGAATGGCCAACCCGAGGCGGTCGAGCTGCTGGCGCGCAGCCGGCAGCTCGTAGCGGCGCGCGCCGAGGACCCGAAGATCGCGGAGCTCGAGGACCATCACAGGGCGCCCGTCCGGACACCGCTCGACCGGCGGCTGATGCTCGATCTGGGCGCGGTATTTCCTTCCCTACGCACGCTGCTGGGCGAGGATTCGGATGAAGGCCGGCGGGTGATGCGGCACGAAACGCTGCAAGCCCTGCTCACCGCGGCCGCGGCGGCGGCGGGCGATCGCAAAGCGGAACTGCTGATCGCGGCGAACCGGGTGGCAGCGCTGATCCCCGAAGGGCAGGCCGGCGATCCGGCGGAACGGCAGCGCTCCGAAACCATGGCCGGTTTTGTGCTCCATTATCAGTACAGTCCGCTGGGCGCCGGCTGGGAGTATCAACACGACCTTCTGCGGCAAGTGTGGCGTGATTATCCCAATACGGTTTGGGGTGGGGAAGCATTTA
>DATLVQ010000816.1:0-2160 GCA_035577325.1 Bryobacteraceae bacterium
TGGCCCACGATTTCAACAACCTGCTCGTGGGAATCTTGGGGAATGCTTCGTTGGCCCTGGAGACGCTCTCGCCGAATAATCCGTCGCGGACGATGATCCGGGACATTCTTGACGCGAGTGAGCGCGCTTCGCTCTTGACCAGACAGCTGTTGGCCTATGCCGGTAAAGGTCGGTTTATCGTTGAACCAATCAATCTCTCCGGCCTCGTGCGCGAGATCAGCAATCTCGTTCAGACATCGATTCCCAAGGCCGCGCAGTTGCGCCTCGAGTTGCAGGAGGATTTGCCGATGATCGAAGGGGATGCGGGCCAACTCCATCAACTCGTTATGAATCTCGTGATCAATGGCGCCGAGGCGATCGGGCCCGACCAGAATGGCACACTCCTCGTTACAACGGGCGTGCAGGACGTCGATGATGCCTATCTGAAGACAACTTTTAGCCCAGTCGAAATTCAACCCGGGAAGTACGTGACATTGGAAGTCCACGACACCGGTTGTGGGATGGACGAAAGCACGATCCAGCGGATCTTTGACCCGTTTTTCACGACTAAATTCACCGGCCGGGGGCTTGGGCTGGCAGCGGTTCAGGGGATTGTGCGAGGGCACAGGGGCGCGCTAAAAGTCTATAGCACGCCGGGCCGCGGCACGACATTCAAAGTTCTCCTTCCTTGCACGGATCAGTCACAGCTCAAAAGCCCCCATACACCTGGCGAACAGTTGCTTGGAGGGACGGCCACAATCCTGGTCATCGACGATGAGCCGATCATACGCCGGACAACCAAGTCGATGCTGGAACACTACGGGTACACGGTGGTGGTCGCAGAGAGCGGCAAAGAAGGTGTCGATCTGTTCAACGTACTGACCGACAGAGTCTCGCTGGTGCTGCTCGACATGACCATGCCCGTCATGAACGGCGAAGAGACCCTTAGGCACCTTAAGACCAGCCGGCCCGATGTGAAGGTCATTCTTTCGAGCGGATATAACGAAGTTGAGGCGATTCAACGGTTCAGCGGCAAGGGACTGGTTGGCTTCATCCAAAAGCCGTATTCTGCGACAGCTCTTGCCGAAAAGGTCAAAATGGCCCTGGAAGAGCCGAATCTCATGTGACGATCGCGAAATGAACCCTTTGTATTCCGGGTCATTGCGAAGTTCACCGCCCCCTGCCATGTACATCAGGCTTCGGACCGCTCAAGCACCGAATCACATGTGCTTCCTGGTCTGCGCCTCGAGAGTTTCTTGCCCAGCCGCCCTGAGAAAGCCCGCCCACGGCGTCGGCGAAAAGAATTGGGCGCCTCGATCCGGCAATGGAAATAGGCTGGTCTGTCGGCGAAGATCCCTCGGCGGCCGCCCTGGATGTCCTGGGGTGTACCGAACCAAAGCTCAGGCCATAACCAGGTCCGGATTGATCTCCACACCCAGCCCGGGACCCTGCGGCATGGAAATGTAGCCATCTTGGTCGACCGCAGGCGGGTTGTGGAAAATCGCAAAGCGCTTGCTGTAGTCGCAAATCGGCGGGTCGTGGTCGAGTTCCAGCAAGTTGCCTCGCGGCCAGGATGCCACGAGGTGCAAGGCTGCGATGGTGCCTATCGGTTCCTCGATGGCACAGTGCGGTGTGACCTGCCGGTCGAATACCTCGGCCAGCACGCCAATCTTTCGGACATCGCTGATCCCGCCCGCGAGCATGACTTCCGGTTGCAGGATATCGAAGACGCCCTGCTGGAGCATCCAGTGGAATTCGTGAACGCCGAAGTTGTTTTCTCCTCCGGCAATCGGAATACCGACTTGCTTCCTGAGCTCGCCGTGCTGCTCGAACGCGAAACGCGGCAAGGGCTCTTCCAGCCACGCACAGTGAAGGCGCTCCAGTTCGCGCGCCGTCTCCAAAGCGCGGCGGAAATCCCAGAGCGGGCCCGGCTGCCAGTGCGCGGGATTCTCCGCCTGGTTTGCATCCGTCATGATTTGCATCCGCTCGCCGATTCTTGCGCGCACTGCCTCCACAACCGCGATGTCTTCTTTCAAAGTGGCGTTGTGCAAGCGTAACTTGATCGCCTTCCAGCCCTGGGCAGCCAATTCAGCCGCCATGTTTGCCCGCTCCTCCGGCTTCGAAAGCTTGATCATCGCAGCGTACGTACCGACCTTGTCCCTGCCGCCGCCAAGCAACTTG
>DATLVQ010000817.1:0-3566 GCA_035577325.1 Bryobacteraceae bacterium
AATTGGGTAGACGAGATTGCCGCATGGACACTGCACCTTCAGCGCACTGGCGAATAGGTACGGCTTACCTTCCTGACAGTGCTTTGTTGCTTGATCTTCAAAGATCACAACCATGTTCATGGGAGATGTCCCCGGCAACGAAAAGTGATAGCCTCGACTCTCAGAAGAGGTCAGTCGGCGGGATTGTCAGGCTATCCGACCTCTGAGGGGGATTACGACTTTCAATTTTGCGGTTCGATTCTACCACGTTAGCGTTCCGAATTCTTGCGGAATTTTATTTTTCGAATGTTTTGTAACTTTTCGTACGACACCTTGCGTTTGCTTCCCTCCTCCGCTTTGAATCGACCACCCCCAGTCGATTTCCTCTAATCCCCAACAACGCCAAGATCAATATCGTTGACAAGGTTCTTGCTATCGAGCCTTGCAGAGCGTTTGCGCGTAGTAATCGAGGAAAAATTGGAGCGCTGGCACTAATCGCGCAAGGCCGAGGGAAATGCGCGGCCTGATTGTCAGTTCCGATCACGCGCCAGTCCTCGACTGCAGGCATTGTTTTCGCCGTTCCACAGTGCTACTGTTAAAGCCACACAACACTCCCACCGAGCGGCACGCTACACCACTCCTTGTTGAGCGCTTTGAGAGAACCGAGGGCTTCATGTCCGACCGGGGATTAGCAAGAGAGCTAGAAGCACGGAACCTTTTGGCCGAGCGAATTGCGACGGTCTTGCGGCAGCGCCAAGAGATCGGTGCGATGCGGCGTGCTCATGAATCCGAAAATCAACGCATCAACAACGACCGTGGCCTTGCGCGGTACTACAGGCTAAGCGGCGCGATGGTTGTGCAGCGGGTGGGCCGCATGGCAGGGCATCCTGACTCAGGGCCGCAAGCCGGAGGCGATGTTGACGCCACCAAGGTAGCGGAACGTGCTGTCCAAAAGTACGTTGCACACTTTCGCTGGAATTCCGTGAACGGATCGAGAGTTTGATGAAGGAATCTACGCCCGATTCAGTGAAGGCGAATCAAGCCCAGCCGCTTCAGGTAGCTGTTGCTGAGCAAGGGCGGGTCAGGGGAGGACACCAATGAAAAGCCATACCCCTTCATGCTGCAAAATCGAACAGTTCGCGGCGACATTTACCGCCGTGAAGACTTATCATCTCTGCACCCAGGATTTCAAGACGAAAGACTACTCGCTAGAGTCTCATGGAAGGACGATTGCCATCACCCATCAGCAGTTTGACGACGGCACCTGGCATGACATCGTCAGGATGGCGTTTCAGTGAATGCACACGGTCAGAGTGCGAGTTGGATCGCCACTGGAGAATTCTGAATCGGCCCCAGACTGCCTCGCGCCGCCAGAACTAGCGGGTGATTGATTTCATCATCAGCCTGCCGCGCCCTGCTCCTAAGTGCTGCTTTGCATCACGTCCAGGCATGATCTGATCCTATGACCAGGAAGGTGACGTTGAATGGAACACACGGAATTTATGGAGTTGCATGCAAGTTGCGTTACGGCCCTGGCGACATACTTTGTCGAGGCTGAGAAGACGACACAAATGTTGGCGAAATGCACTGCGGAGCCACTTACCGTCGCCGAGCGCTTCGAGCTAATGTCTCAGGGGATTGTCGAGAATGACGCCCATTTGACTTACTTGGGCATTAAGCGTGTTCTCTACAGCACGGCTCGATTAGGCTACGGCTCTTCAAACTGACTAACTAACAGAAAAGATTCTGAGAATGGCTTCAGCAACAATCGAGGGACGGTCGTATATCGTTCTCATCGACACGAACTCTCGATGCGACCACCAGCCATCAACGGAACCGGGCGCGAGGGCATGTGCGGGTTACCACGCCAACTTTTTGAGGGGCGTCCTGTTCAGACCTTGACATGATCTAAATCCTTTCAGCGTCGGCTTGTCACCGCTATTTTTCAAATCAAAGGTCTGGTTGACCAAACGGTAAAAGCGGATGCAATACCTTGCCTGCTTGCCCGGTAATTGTGCAACACAACTTATCCCGTATAGAAGATATGCGGGCACTTCAGGAAATTTTGTGATTTGTGAGAGTATTTGGAAGCTTTAGTCTACGTTTACAGTTGCTATTGAATCGCCCGAAGGAGTTGTCGGGATACGGCGACAAAAAGGACCACTTTCGTCCAAGACGCTCGCCTACTTGAAGGTCCGGATAGCTAAGTGTTGCATGTACGCGTCAGACTAGATTCGATTTTGCTCGACGGCTGACCAATGAAAAAACGTGTGCCTGCGGTGGATAGGACACCCGGTTAGTGACGTCACCGGTCCGTCACGTCACTTAACGCCCTGGAAGGGGGAGTAATTTCGGAGTCGAACCCGGCAACTTCACGACAACTGGCGGGGCTTGGCAACCCCGAACGAGCGGAAGTGTCGGCTGAAGAGAAGCTTCACGGCCGGGGGCAACATCAAGCCCACAATTCACTGATAATTTCCGGTGTGTCAAATCCAGGTTCCAACGGCTACAGCCTGACGTAAGCCTGTGGCAGGATCTTCTGCTTCGAAAGACACCAATGGGTGAAATTGGAGGCTCGGGCCAGGACGTTCAAGACTTGAATTGCCCGACCATCCGGCAACACTCATTCAGACAGTTCTCCCCGCAGTGTATCCTTTTGAGATGTTGGCAGGTATTGACACTGTTGCGGCGAGCTGCCGGATTGGCTGGGGTTCGCCGAAGATTTCGAGCAGCGCCGCTCGGACGCGGAGATAGCGTTGGCATTCACAGCAGCCGCATATCCCTCGCTCGGCAGCATGATCAATCAAGTACTCCAGTTGTTCGCGCATGACATCATTGTCATCCGCTGGCTCTGAAATTCTTGGCAGATGCACTTCGCCGCCAGGCTCACGTGTTATTCCGTCTAACGCGGGATCTAAATTCTGGATCTCCGAGTGGCTGGCGGTACACTCCGGGTTTCCATTTTGTAGTCCCACACAACAATGAGAGCATTCTCGGGGGCGTGGTGTCTGCCCAGGATTGCTCACTTCGGTAGGAAATCAATTCGCAACTCGAATTTCGCCAGATACCTCTGACACCCCTCCGTCTCTTACCTCCTTTGTTTGTCACCCAAGCTTCAAGCTAGCCTCCGAATCCTGGCCCACAACTACCCATTCCTGAGGCAGAGATCACCAACGACCTATTCGCCTAACCGCACTACGTAGAGACGGTAAAATCGAAATCGCCAACGATGGCGGTTCGAACGATCCAGATATCAAAGTCGAAGTTCGTTGCGGTCTATCTCCAAGTTCATCAACCGGAACTCGCCGCAGAGTCGGATGATGGGCAGGAGGCGCGCTTCGAGGAGGGCCAAGAAGTCGGCATTCTGGCTCGGCCCGCGTTTTGACCCGGTTAAACTGGGCCTCGATATTTCTCCCCTAAGGGAGCGGCTGAATTCCCGTTTGGTCAAGAAATTCGAAGGACTGATGATGCAGGTTAGGAAGTGCGATCGGCGATACAAAACGTCTTCGTTGAACACAAGCGACGCTACGGTTACCGGCGCGTCAGCTATAGTTGAGTTGGCTCATGACAAAGCAAGCGGCCCTCGG
>DATLVQ010000818.1:0-4748 GCA_035577325.1 Bryobacteraceae bacterium
CCGCAGCAGATTCAGATGACGTTGTTTGCTTTGTTCGCATTGCTGGACACGGCCAATAGTTATAAGACCTTGTGTCAGCTGATCATACGCCGGCGTAACAAAGCGATGTGGGAAGGATTAGGCCTGCCGGAACCGCCTCCCGATGATCACGCCGGTTACTACGCCGAACTGGATATCATGGTTTGGGCCGAAAGGACTTATGGCCCGGAGTTTGTCAAGTTCCTCCGGCAAAACTACGAGTGCACCGATATTCTGTTCCGTCTGGCCGAACAATCAGGAGTTGTGCTGTTGGATGGCGGTGGGTTCGGCGGGCCGAAATGGTCTGTCCGCGTTTCACTCGCTAATTTGCCCGAGGAAGCCTACGGCAAAATCGGAGAGTACCTGCGTAAAGCCGCGGAAGAGTACGTCGCTGAATGGCAGGCTACAATCAAGTCACAAAAAAAGTAACTCACTAACACATCATGGAACTCAAAGGACTAAAGTCTTACGAGATCCCGCTCAAGTTGCCTCTTCTTATTTTGCAGGGCAGTAAAGGTCTGCTTGCCTGCGGTTACCTAAGGGTGGAGACGTTTAACAGAACCGGCGAAGCGGCTGCCATCGTCACGGGCGTGAAGAACTTCGACGACATGAGCGCGGCCACGGTGAAGACCGTCTCCGAAGCTGGCGCCAACCTGGGACTCAAACCGGGAATGACCGGCGCGGAGGTCCTGGATCTAATTCGGTGAACCTGCACACAGCCGATGGATGGGTTCATCAAACTTCTCCACGACAAACCGGAGCTGACGCTGTTCCTCACACTCGTGCGGGCAGTATCTCCGCGAGGGCCAGGGATAGGTTGATGGGTGGCAATCTGCGCAAAAGAAGAAAAGTACTTGCATATCAGGTGAATTTCTGACCAGAAACATGAATGAACGCGTCCAGGCATGTGCCCTGCCTCGTGGCGGTAATCACATTGACGGTTGCCACCGCCGTCCAAGCCAAACCTAAAATCGAAGTTCTTGCCACCGGTGGCACCATCGCCGGGGCGCAGGCGAGCAGTTCCGAGATTGGTTACAAATCCGGAACATTTTCTGTCGATGATCTGATCAAGGCCGTTCCACAATTGAAAGACGTCGCCGATTTGACCGGCGAGCAGGTCGCAAACATCGCCAGCCAAACCATGAACCACGAGGTTTGGCTAAAGCTGGCCAAGCGGGTGAACGAGGTTCTCAAAGACGGCGGCGCCGATGGCGTTGTCATCACTCACGGCACCGATACTTTGGAGGAAACGGCATACTTCCTGAGTTTGGTAGTAAAGAGCGACAAACCGGTTGTGCTCGTTGGGTCGATGCGACCGGCCACGGCAATCAGCGCCGATGGTCCGGCAAACCTTTACAACGCTGTCGCCTTAGCAGCGAGCCCGGAGGCGCGCGGCCGCGGCCCACTTATCGTCATGGATGATGAAATTCATTATGCTCGTGAAGCCCAGAAAACGAACACTACCGAGCTCGACACCTTCAAATCGCCAAACCGCGGTCGCGCTGGCGTGATGAATGTCGGTAAAATCGAGTTCTTCTCACAGAACACCACCGCGCACACGACCAAGAGTGAGTTCAACGTCGACGGGAAAACCCCCAGCGATCTTCCTCGTGTAGAGATTATTTACTCCTACGAAAATCTTGGGCCCGAAGTAATTGATTTCCTGGTGAAACAGGGAGTCAAAGGAATCGTGCTGGCGGGCGTGGGCGACGGGAACAGTACCGATGCGGCGATCGGCGCGCTCTCGGCTGCGGCAAAGAAGGGAGTGGCGGTAGTACGATCGAGCCGCACCGGCAGCGGCCTGGTTGTGCGCAACGTCGAAGTTGATGACGACAAGCTTGGCTTCATTGCGTCCATGGAACTGAGTCCCCAAAAAGCTCGGATCCTGTTAATGCTCGCGCTGATGAACACGAACGACCCGGTCAAGCTTCAACAAGTCTTTATGCGCTACTAGATCTATGAAAGGGTACTTAATCCCCCTGACCTCAGTCATCGCGCTGAGCTTCGTTGCCTGTGGCGCGCCGGCCAGCAAACCGTCGGCAGAAAATGTGAGTGCGACCGTTCCGGCGCAGACGAGCAATACGACGGATCGCAATACCTTCCGCGACGATCAGTCGGCCGCGCCTCGGGTCAACAACGCCCCGATCGATCCGTAGTTGACGCGATTCATGCAGATTGCTAGAAAACTTCCAACCCTCGATCCCATCCAACCCCACCTCGACAAAAGATAACTTAGATTTTATGAACTATCTTCATTCTATCCGGTTAATTCCGGTCATCGCGCTCTGTGTCGGTGCCTCTTGGGGTTCGGCGCCGCTACGCGCGCAATCGAACGACGCGGAACTTCAACAGATGAGGGCGACGATGCAGGAAATGGCAAAGACGATCCAGGTCCTCCAGAACCGGGTCGCCGATCTTGAGAAGAAGGAAGCTGTAAAGAAGAAGGAGGGAATCGCAGCCCCCAGTGGAACGCCAGCCGCGAAACCGTCGGCGTTTGCTGTGGGTGCGCCCGGTGCACCACAGCCCGTTACGACAGGCACGAGCAATACGTCAGATCGTAATACTTTCCTAGATGACCAGTGGCCTGCGCCCCGGGTTAACAACGCCCCGATTGATCCGTCGCTGAAGGGATTCCTGCAGATTCCTGGAACGAGTACAATCATCAAGTTGGGCGGCAGCGCCCGGCTAGATGCCATCGCTGACGATTCGAACAACGGCAATCCGAACGAGTTCATCCCATCGAGCTTTCCGGTGCCAGGCCAGCCCAACGCGGGCAGCCCCTCGCGTTCGCAGATCCAAGCTAAGGCCTCACGCGTTACCTTCGAACTGCGTCGACCCATCGGTCAGGAGAATAACCTACGCATCTATTATGAGAACGACTTCTTCGGGGATGCGAGTTCAAGTACGATGACTTACCGGTTGCGCCACTTCTACGGACAGGCCTGGAATTTCCTCGTTGGACAAACGTTCAGTAATTTCATGGACGTGGACGCCTTCCCCGACGTTATCGATTATGAAGGTCCGAATGGCCTGGTGAATACGCGCTCACCGCAGGTTCGCTACACCGAGCCGTTCTTGGACACCAAGCTCCAGCTGGCCTTCGCCGTCGAACAACCCAACTCCCAAATCAACACAGGCAACGCCGCTTTCGGTCATGGTGCGAGCACAGTGAATCGTATGCCTGATTTGACTGCGCACCTACGCTATGAGGAGAAGAAAATTGGTCACATCCAACTCTCTGGCATTTACCGATATCTTTCCTTCGATAACGATCACGACGGTCAGGGAGTTTCAGGTTGGGGTGTTAGCCTTGCCGGGTCGCTCAATCTTTTCGCGCACGATACGCTAACGGCCGAGGGGACCTATGGCGAAGGTATAGCTCGCTACATTCAGGATCCGAGTGGGCTGGGCGAAGACGCTGCGCTAGACGGACATGGAAACCTTCGGGCCCTGCCGGTGTGGGGCGTGGCGGTGGGTTATACCCATCAATGGATCGATAAGTGGAAGTCCACTGTCAGTTATGGATATGCCCATGTGGACAACGAAGCTTCTAATGGCGAGTTCGCCTATGACCACAGCAACTATGTCAGCGCCAATCTTATCTACCAATGGACTCCGAGCTTCCGCATGGGTCTCGAATATCTCTACGGAACCAATGAAGTTCGCAATGGTGCATCTCACGACGGCCAGCGGCTGAATTTCGTCGTCAAGTACGACCTTGTGAAGTAGTAGGACGCGCTCCGTTGGAAAGAGCGGCCATGAGGACCCATGCGGTGAAGTGGTGAGAATTCATGGACGGGTTCATCAAACTGCTCCACGACAAGCCGGAGCTGCCGCTGTTCCTCACCCTCGTGGCTGGACAGTTTCTGGGGCGTATCAAGATCAAGGAATTCGGTTTCGGCTCCGTCGTAGGCACACTTATTGCCGGAATCATCATCGGGATCGCGGTCAAGCCAGTGTATCCGGACATGGTGCGATGGTCATTTTTTTACTTGTTTTTGTTCGGCATTGGCTACGGCGTCGGACCGCAATTTTTTTCGAGCTTGCGCAAAGACTCGCTGCCATTAGTTGCGCTGGCCGTAGTCATCGACGTCTCCGGATTGCTTGCCGTCCTGGGCATGAGCGGGCTCTTCGGGTTTGACGAGGGCACTGCTGTCGGGTTGCTTTCCGGCGGCATGACGCAATCCGCCGCGCTCGGCAACGGCCTCGGCGCCATCAACGCGCTACCCATTGACCAAGCGGCCAAGACCGTGCTGAGCACCAATGCACCAATCGCAGACGCCATCTGCTACGGCTTTGGCGACCTCGGCCTGATTGTCTGGCTGACCATCTTGGGCCCGTGGCTGATGAAGATTGATCTTCGCAAGGAGACCGCCGCCCTTGCCGCGAAAATGGCCGGCGTGGGTGACAGCGCAAAAGCGTTGCTCACGCCACCGCAATTTAGCTTCCGCGCCTATCGTATTGAAAGCCCGGCGCTGGCGGGCCGGACGGTGGGAGAATTAGAGAAGCAGTTCGCGGAAGCGCGGCTCGCCATCGAGCGCGTCCTGCGGAATGGGCGAGAGCTGAAAATCTTCCCCACGCTGGTGCTGGCGCAGGGGGATACCGTTGTCGTGGCGGCGCGCAGTTTGCTCTTCACGGAAGCCGCGCAGAAGATCGGGCCCGAGGTAACCGACCCCGAAGTCTTGAACGTCCCGCTGGCCTCCGCAGCTGTTGTCGTCAAATCGAAAACC
>DATLVQ010000819.1:0-3385 GCA_035577325.1 Bryobacteraceae bacterium
AACATCGAGTAGTAGATGAAAAACGGAATCATCTCCACCTGGTAATTCGAATAGGCCGTGCCCGCCGCCGTAAATGACGCCATCGAGCCGGCCTCGGTAATACCCTCTTCCAGAATCTGGCCGTCCTGCTGCTCCTTGTAGTACAGGAACATGTCGGCGTCGTGAGGTTTGTACAACTGGCCGCCCGATGCATAGATGCCGAACTGCCGGAATAGCGACTCCATGCCGAACGTCCGCGCCTCATCCGGAATAATCGGCACCACGCGCTTGCCGATCTGCGGGTTCTTCATGAGCGTGGTCAGCAGCCGAACGAACGCCATTGTGGTGGACGGGTGCGGCGCCTTCGAACCTCCCATCAAGTCGGCGAAATTTGCGAGCGGCGGCGCTTGAATCTGGCTGGGCGCCACTTTTCGTTCCGGGATGTACCCGCCGAGCTGCCGGCGGCGCTCATGCAGATACGACATCTCCGGGCTACCCTCAGGCGGCCGGTAGAACTCCACGTTATTGGCGACATCTTCCGGAAGCTGCACGTCGAAACGCTGCCGGAAAAGTTGCACGGAGCGGTCGTTCAGTTCCTTCTGCTGGTGGGTTGGGTTGCGCGCCTCGATTTCCGCCACGCCGTAACCCTTCACGGTTTTCGCCAGGATCAGCGTCGGCTGGCCCTTGTGCTCCACCGCGGCCCGGTAGGCGTTGAAGACTTTTTGCGGATCGTGGCCGCCGCGCCGCAGTTTCCCTACCTGCTCATCGCTCAAATGCTCGACCAGCTTCAGTGTTTCCGGATATTTGCCGAAAAATTCCTTGCGGATGTACGCTCCGCCCTTGGCTTTGAATGACTGGTACTCGCCGTCCACGCACTCTTCCATGCGCTTGATTAGCAGCCCCGATTTGTCGCGCGCCAGCAGTTCGTCCCAGTCCGTTCCCCAGATCACTTTGATGACGTTCCAGCCCGCGCCCAGAAACGCGGCTTCCAGTTCCTGGATGATCTTCCCGTTGCCCCGCACCGGCCCGTCCAGCCGCTGCAGATTACAGTTGATGACGAAGATCAGATTGTCGAGCTTCTCGCGCGAGGCCAGCGTGAGCGATCCCATCGATTCCGGCTCGTCCATCTCGCCGTCGCCCAGAAATGCCCACACTTTCCGCGGCGTCTTGGCAATCAGCCCGCGGTTCTCCAGATACCGCATAAAGCGCGCCTGGTAAATCGCGTTGATCGGCGCGATGCCCATCGATACCGTGGGAAATTTCCAGAAACCCGGCATCAGCCAGGGATGCGGATACGAAGACAAGCCCGGATGATCGCGCAGTTCATGGCGAAAGTTCGCCAGATGCTCGGGCGTCAGCCGGCCTTCGAGAAAAGCCCGCGCATAAACGCCCGGCGACGCGTGCCCCTGAAAGTAGACACAATCGCCCGGCTCCTTACCGTAACTGGCGTGGAAAAAGTGATTGAACCCGACTTCAAACAATGTCGCGATCGAAGCGTAAGTGGCGATGTGCCCGCCGATGCCGTGATCGAACTTGTTCTGCCGCGACACCATGGCCATGGCGTTCCACCGCGTCAGGCTCTTGATGCGCCGCTCGAGCGCCCGGTCGCCAGGATATGGAGTCTCCTCTTCCGGCTGAATTGTGTTGATGTACGGCGTGTTGTGCTGGATCGGCAGCTCGACGCCGGTGTTGCGCGCCCGCTGTGCCAGCCGCTCCAGCAGAAACGAAGCGCGGTCCGGCCCCGCTTCTTCCACCACTTGATCCAGCGCTTGCAGCCACTCTGACGTTTCCTCTGGATCCAGGTCAATTCGTTGAATTTTCTTTTGATGCATCTATATTTTCATTATAGACAACGGTTGAGTGCGAACTGCAGAACTACGTTCAATTCGTTTCTCTTCAACGCGATAGCCAAGAAACGACGGCTTGCACGGCAGTACTCGCCAGCGTTAACACGCTCTTCGACGCCTACGTTTCCTTCTTATGCGAGTACCACGATAGCGGTCTCGCGCCGTCATAGTAGAATAGGAATTAACGGAGTCGGTTACTGAATGAAAAGAGAATTTGCCGCGGCAGGGGCGCTGCTTGCGGTGGCGCTGCTTCCTGCCTTTAGCGAAGAGTTATTTCCACAGCGTCCCAAAGCAGGGAAAGTCGAAATCCTCAAATCCTCCGACCTGCGTCCCGGCATGAAAGGCGTGGCGTGGACGGTGTTTCAAGGCACGGAAGCGGAACCGGTTCCGGTGGAAATCCTGGGACTCTGGAAAAATGCGTGGGGCCCCAAACAGGACATTATCCTGGCGAAGATGGGCGGCAAAGCCCAGCGCACCAACGTGGCCGGCGGAATGAGCGGGAGCCCGGTCTATATCGATGGCAAGCTGGTCGGCGCCGTTGCGCTCCGGCTCAGCATTTTCTCGCCCGACGCCATCTGCGGCATCACGCCCATTGAGCTGATGCTCGAGATCAATGATTTCGATCAGTCGCGGCCCCTCGACGCCAGAACCCCTGACAAAGCCGCGGCGCGCCGGGAAGCCAGCGTGCCGAGCGAGTTGCTGGCGCAAGCTGTGGCCGCCGGCGCACTGCCCAACCTGCCCAAGCAGACTCCGTTAATGACGCCCATCGAAACGCCGCTCGTTTTCTCGGGATTCAACGGGAATTCGCTCCAGGAATTCGGCCCGCTGTTCCAGCAACTCGGCATCACGGCCGTGCAAGGCGGCGCCAGCGGCGCTATTTACACCACCAAGCCGGCCGCCGATTGGAAAGACTCGCTGAAGCCGGGTGAAGCCGTGGCGGGCGTTCTGGTATCGGGCGACAAAAGTATCACCGGTCTCGGCACCGTCACGTATAACGACGGCAAACGCGTGCTCGCGTTCGGCCATCCATTCTTCAATCTCGGCCCGGTCGACATGCCCATGAGCAAGGGCGAAGTCATCATGGTGCTGTCTTCCGCGTTCCAGCCGAATAAATTTGCCAATGCCACCGAAATCGTAGGCGCGCTGCATCAGGACCGGCACAGCGGCATCATGGGCGTTTTGGGCGAGGAGACCGAGATGATTCCCGTCGCCGTGCACGTGCGCTCATTCGGCGACACCAACGCCGTGCGCAGTGAAAAGGATTTCCACTTTAACGTCTTCGAGCAGCAAAAGTGGACGCCTTACCTGATGATGCTCACCCTTTTCGATTCTGTTTCGAGCTTGAACGAATTCAAGGATGAAGCCACCTACCGGCTGAGCGGCAAAGTGGATCTGGATGGCGGCGGCAGCCTGTCTCTCAACACTATGCAGGCCTCGGGCGAAATGCCCATGCCGGCCCCCATGCTGCTGGCGGGCTGGTGGGGCGACAAATTCAACCGGCTCTATTTGAACGCCGTTAAGACTCCGCGTTTGAAAAATGTGGATGTGACGGTGGATCT
>DATLVQ010000820.1:0-4211 GCA_035577325.1 Bryobacteraceae bacterium
GCGCGTGGCTGGCATAGAGGCTGTGCCCATGTGCCGCCATTGCGGAGCGGAGACGAAGCGCAGCAAGCAGGCACAGTACTGCTACCCGTGCCAGTCGCTCAAGCGCAAGTTGATGCGTAAACCGCAGGGGATGACGCCGCGCAGCCCGGAGGCAGTAGCGATGCTGGCGACGTTCGATAATCCGAGGATGGAGGCGGGGACGTGAGCCTGAGTGAATTTGCCATCGCCCGCGTCGGCGAGCAGCTTCGCCGGAAGCAGCTCGACGAGGGGCTGACCAAAGCCGAGACACGCACGTTCGCGATCTGCGCGCGAGCGGTGGAGGGGTACGCAGCGGCGTGGATACACCAGACAGAAAAGCGCCGCGCTGCCGAAATGTTGTCGCAGAAACAAAGTCGTTGACTTCCTGAGAATTAAGTTACATACTCTTGGTGTCGTGGCGGTCGCTCCGCCAGACGTAGTGAACTACGGGTAGGGGGTCGGGACCGCTTCACGAAGCCTTCCCATTGCCTCCAAGCACCCGGCCCAACGTAGTTGTGTGGGCAATGGGAGATCCAGGTTGCAATCAGACGCCACAAGTCCGCCCAAACGACGGCAGATTACGATAGGACCGCGCACGTTCGACACAAAAGCAGATGCCGAGCGTGCCGTCCGCGCCATCCTCATCAGGCACGAGCCGATGCAGGAAGTACGCGGCGACGATCTGGCGTTTATCCTCGCGATCCTCGATATACACCCGAACCGCGAGGTGATCGTGGATTGCGGCGTCCAGCGTATTGTGGTCCAGTATCTTAGCGACAAGTACGACAGCCGTAGGTTTCTGGCGATCCGCACGGACGCGAGTATCCGGGACTTCACGTGGCGGCACGCGCTGTATCCCAAGACCGCGAAGGATTCCGTGATGCGGGCCTGCCGATGGGCCATACGCGATGAGATCCGCGAGTTTCGGGATAAGGCGTTCGCCCAATACCCGACGCTAATCTGCACAGTTTCAGGGCGTCAGATTAGCCCGATTGAATGCGACGTGGATCATATCCACCCGCGAACCTTTGAACGACTGGTGGCGGCGTGGCTGCGCGCAAACCATATCGAGATGGAAGACGTAGCGCTGATCCCCGTTGCGGGATACCAGCAGCCTGACCGTTGGGAAGACAAGTTTCTACTGGAGAATTGGCGCGAGTACCATCGAACCCACGCGCACCTTCGTGTGGTTCACCCCTTCGCTAACAGGTCCATTCTCCGAAAGGTGGAAGAGGGTGAGCGAGTTTAGCGAGGCTGCTTTTAGGTACGCTCACCTAGGACTTGCGGTGATTCCCTTATTCCCGAGGGAAAAGAACCCAATGTTCAAAAGCTGGCAGAACGTTGCCACCAATGACGAGAGCATCATAGCTCGATGGTGGCAACAGTCGCCGAATGCCAACGTCGGTATCGTTACCGGGCACAAGAGCAACATCTTCGCCGTAGACTTCGACGGTCCCAAAGGTGGACTCCAAACCTATGATGAGCTAGTTTACAAGCACGGTAGATTCCCTGATACATGGCAGGACATGACGGGAAGGGGCGACGGATCGTTCCACCTGTACTTCCGAATGCCCGCCTTTGCCGTGAGCAATCACGTTGGGCTGCTTCAGGGCGTTGATATTCGTGGGAATGACGGACAGGTAGTAGCGCCGCCTTCGATCCATCCTGACACGGGCAAGCGATACCAGTGGGACGGCGACCATGAAATTGAACAGACGCCCGTAGCGAACGCTCCAGACTGGCTGCTGGATCTCTTGCAAGCCAAGGCGCAGAGCACCAGCGATAAGCTACCAATCAAGCAGCGGATACCGCATGGCGTCCAGTACCACACTCTGCTATCACTGGCGGGCGCGCTCCGAAGGATGGGACTGGAATACGAAGAGATCATGTCCTGCATCATGTCGGTCCACGATGCCCGCTGTGAGCGGCCAGGGCCACGCGAGAACATGGAAAAGATGGTCCGTGGCGTGGTCCGCTACAAACCCGCCGACAATGACCTCTACAAGATCGCCACAAAGTTATGGCGGCTTACCAAATACCATGAGCACGTCGAAGAGGAACAGAAGCAGGCACTCGGCAGAGTTGACGCCTACGCCCTAATGAAGCGCCCGCCGCGCGATTCCCCGATGGTGATTGACGACTGCCTGCACATCGGCTGTACGATTCTCGCGGGACCGCCGAAGACCGGCAAATCGTACTTGACGCTTGGGATGGCTATCTCTGTGGCGACTGGCGGCAAGTTCATCGGATCGCGTGACATCCTGAAACCGGGGCGCGTCGGGTACTGGGCATTGGAGGAGAATGAAAACAGAACGGCCAAGCGCCTTCACCAGCTTATAAATACACCAGAAATAAGCCTGCAAAACCTTGAGTTTATGTACCACCTAAAGCCCATGTTTTCAGGTGGTCTTGAGGATATTGCGCTTTATTGCGATAAATTCCGCCCGAATATGCTGGTGATTGACACGTTAATGGCGTTCGTTACCGGCGACCGTGGATCTCGCCACGATGTCTTCCGCGATGACTATCGGGAAATCAAGGCGCTCAGCGATATTTCGCTCAAATACGAAACGGCGCTGCTGGTTGTCCACCACACGAACAAACTCGGGGGCGGAAGCATTATCGGATCGGTAGCAGGCACGCACGGTTTAACTGCCGCCGCCGACTGCATCTGGAAGATGGACCGCCAGCCTTCGCGCCGCGCCACGCTGGAAATGACAGGCCGCGAAGTGGAAGACCAAAGTTTTCTGATCGAACTGGACATCGCGGGTCAGACTGGATGGCAGGTGATCGAGCAGGGCGACGACGTGATACTTTCCGGCGAGCGCCAGGTGATTTTGGAAGTGCTGCGCGAGAGCGGACCCAAGACACCGAAGCAACTGTCGATGGAGATAGGGAAAAACCCTATGGCTACTCGTCAATTGCTCTATCGGATGATCCAACGTGGCCTTTTGATCCGAGACGCTACGGGCACATACAGAATTTCTACTGACTCTAACAGGTATTCAAATGACTAGCTTACCTGAAACCATAACGGGCGTGACATGGTACAGCATAACGCAGACCATAACGCACCATAACGGCATAACGGGCGTGACACCCCCATCCACAAATCGGTTGATATTTAGTGGTGGCGGGCGTACAATTCTCTTGTCCGGGGTCATGTCCGGGCAAACTCTTTCAGGGCGGGCCGGAATCACGAGCCTCCGGTCCCGCCGAAAGGCTCGTGAAATGTCGCTTGTATCCAAAATCTACAGCGCGGTTCCAAATAAACCGCTGACCAATTCTGGCCTGTCCACTAAGGCGAAATGGGTCTTGGCGCGTCAGATGAAATCCAATCCTACGCCACCAGAAAGGCTTCTTTGGAAGGAACTAAAGAGCCTCCGCAAAGAGGGGATCTTCTTTTCTCGGCAGTTGGTTTTGCATGGCTGGATTGTTGATTTCTACTGTGCTAAGTATCGTCTCATCATAGAGGTAGACGGCAAGATACACAATCGAGAGGGTAACCGAAGACGCGACACCGAGCGCGATGAAGTGCTCCGGTCCAAAGGATTTCGGACTGTCAGGGTGACCGCAAAATCGGTTTTCAAGAATGCCGCTAAGGTTCTGAACAGAATTCGCAGTGAATGGGCGTCCTGTCCCGGAATCGAAAACCCACCAGCCGGGGACCAGGGGATGCAGGCGGATGCAGCCGATTCGCAAGATGTCGGCGCGCGAAACCCGCAGTAAGTCAAGAGCGGGCGGAAACGATCTGCACGAGGTCGCATAGGCGACTCGCTATAAATCCTCCCGAAAGGGGGGTAGGGGGGGTTGGTGTCTTCACGGTGGCGGCAACAGGACCGCAGAAGAGGAATGAACCCAATGAGCACGAACATGCAGATCATCCGCGACGTGATCGCGTCGCTGGAATCCGAGTACGGCGCATCCGCCGCGTTGCGGGTGACGAAACATCTGGCGGGGGCGTACGGCGCGCTCAGGAAGCTGGAAGCGCAGATGAATGCCCAAAACTTGCAGCAGGTGGACGTGAGCAGCGGGCTGCAACAGGAGGCGCAATCGTGACCGACAAGGAACTGCTAGACGATTACTGGGCGGCACATGCACAGTTTGGACCGTGCGATGTTAGCGCCGACGAATACGTGCGCCTCGTCCGCAAAGATCAGGCACGTAGAAGGCTGCTGCTGAAGCACAGCAAC
>DATLVQ010000821.1:0-4230 GCA_035577325.1 Bryobacteraceae bacterium
TTGTCGGATTCTCCGGCGGCACCGCTTGCACGGGCACGTTCGACATTGCGTGTAGCAAACCGGTAGACGCGGCCGAGAAACCGGTAGATACCGTCGACACCGGCCTCCTGCCAGTCGACATCCTTTTCGGGCGGCCCGGCGAACAGAACGAACATGCGGGCGGTATCGGCGCCGTAGCGCTCGGACACTTCGTCGGCCGACACTACGTTGCCCAGCGACTTGGACATCTTCGCGCCGCTGCGGATCACCATGCCCTGCGTAAAGAGCTTCTTCACCGGCTCGTTGTTTTTCACAAGCCCGATATCGCGCATCACTTTGGTGAAAAACCGCGAGTAGATCAGATGCAGAATGGCGTGCTCCACGCCGCCGATATACTGGTCGATGGGAAACCAGTAGGCGATTTTATTCGAATCGAACGGCGCGCGATCGTTTTTCGCGTCGCAGTAGCGGTAGAAATACCAGGACGAATCGACGAAAGTGTCCATGGTGTCGGTTTCGCGCCGCGCGGGTGCGCCGCACTTGGGACACCGCACGTTGACGAACGCCGGCACATCGTCGAGCGGCGAGCGTCCTTTGCCCGTGATCTCGATATTGAGCGGTAGAAGCACGGGCAGTTCGCTCTCGGGAACCGGAACCACGCCGCATGTGGGGCAGTGGATCACGGGAATGGGCGTGCCCCAATAGCGCTGCCGCGAAACGCCCCAGTCCTTGATGCGATAGGTGACAGCAGCTTGGCCGAAGCCTTCACCCTGAGCTTTGGCAGTCATCCGCCGGCGAGCTTCTTCGCTCGTCAGACCGGAGAACTTGCCGGACTTTTCCACGATCCCATCGTCGCCATACGCATCTTTCAAGCCCGCGGAATCGGCGAGCGCGCCATCGGCGGGGCGGATCACGGGACGAATCGGGATACCGTATTTCGTGCAGAATTCGAAGTCGCGCTGGTCGTGCGCGGGAACGGCCATGATGGCGCCGGTGCCGTAACCCATGAGTACGAAATTGGCGACCCAAATGGGCGCGCGTTCGCCGCTGAAGGGATTCACGGCGTAGTAGCCGGTGAAAAACCCTTCCTTTTCGATATCGCCCGGATCTTTGTTGGCGCGGGCATCCACCATCTGCTTGGCGCGCGCGCGCCCGGCACTGTCCGCCATCTGTTCCACGAGCGGATGTTCGGGCGCCAGAATTACGCAGGTGGCGCCAAAAATCGTGTCGATGCGCGTGGTGAAAACGCGGATCGGCCCGAATTCCGAGCCGAAATCCACCTCCGCGCCTTCCGATCGCCCGATCCAGTTGCGCTGCATGGTGAGCACGCGCTCCGGCCAGTTGCCTTCGAGCTGTACCATGTCCTTCAGCAGCTCATCGGCGTATTGCGTGATCTTGAAAAACCATTGCTCGAGTGCGCGCTGCTCCACCGGCGTGGTTTCGTGCCGCCAGCAGCAGCCGTCGACGACTTGCTCATTCGCCAGCACCGTGGCGCACTGCGGGCACCAGTTCACCAGGGCCTTTTTTCGATACGCGACGCCGCGCTCCAGCATTTTGAGAAAGAACCACTGGTTCCAGCGATAGTAATCCGGCTCGCAGGTGGTGACTTCGCGATCCCAGTCGTAACTGAACTGGAAGCGGCGGTGCGTGGCCTTCATCTTGGTGATGTTCGAGAGTGTCCATTCGCGCGGCGGCCGCTTGTTGGCGATAGCGGCGTTTTCCGCGGGCAGCCCAAAGGCGTCCCAGCCCATGGGATGCAGCACATTGAAACCGCGCATCCACTTGTAGCGCGCCAGTGCATCGCCGATGGCGTAGTTTCGCACATGACCGATATGCAGCGCGCCCGATGGATACGGCAGCATTTCGAGCACGTAAAACTTCGGGCGGTTCGAGTTCTCTTCGGCCTTGTACAGATCTTCGCCCACCCATTTCTCATACCACTTGAGCTCGATCTGCTTATGGTCGTAGGACTTTTCGGGCATGTTGAGGGGTGATTTAGATGATGGTAGCAAAAGTCCGCGGCGTGAACGGGAGTTCTCCTTCAGGAAACAGATCTCTTGGAGGCTCCTGAATTGCGGCCCGGTTTCGCTCTTCGTGCCGGCGCGCTCTTTGGCTGATCTGGGGTGAGACTCTTCAGCTTCTCCACATTTCGACGATCGTCGCCGTCATTCTCATTCGGCGTTTCGAGAATGAACGGCTTCTCGCGAAGCTGCGGATGCGCCAGGATGCGGCCGAAACCGGCGGCGCCAATGTGCCCTTCGCCGATGTTGGCGTGCCGGTCCATGTGCGATCCCAGCGGCGTCTTGGAATCGTTCGCGTGGATGACCTTCACGTTCTCGATCCCGAGAATCCGATCGGCTTCGGTCATGGCGTCTTGTAAACCCGCTTCGCTCGCCACGTCGAATCCGGCGGCCAGCAGGTGGCAGGTGTCCAGGCAATAACCGATCTTCAAGTGCGTCTCGCGTGCCGCCAGTTCGCGAAGGGTACGCAGCTCATCCAGACGGCTGCCAATCTGCGCGCCGTATCCCGCAGTATTTTCAAGCAGAACCGTCACTTGGGGCGCAATGTCCCCTTCCGCGGCTTCCGCCATGCCGAGGACGAACGCCGCGAGCGCCTGATCGATGGGCTGGCCGCGATAGCTGCCGGGGTGCGTCACCAGGTACTCGGCGCCGATGGCCTCCGCACGCTCCAGTTCGCCGCGAAACGAGGCGATGGATCTCTCGCGGAGCACGGGATCGAGCGACGCCAGGTTAATCAGGTAGTTTACGTGAATGACGAGAGGGTTCAGATCCAGACGCTTCCGCGCCTTTTGCAGCGCCACAATTTCGTCGCGGCGTGGCATGGATGCGCGCCACATGCGCGGGCTGGCGGAAAAAATCTGGAATGTGTTGGCGCCCAGTTCAGCGGCTGTCAGAGCCGATTTCTCGAGCGAAGAGGCGATGGAGGTGTGAATGCCGATGCGCAAGAGACTTATGCTAGCAGGCCGCCAATGCAAGCCCGGCCGCCGGTCTTGCGGGCGCTAAACGATGCGCAGTTCTTTTGAAGTGGGCGTAAGTACCTCGCAGCCGCGCTCGGTCACAGCTACCGTATCTTCGATGCGGATGCCGCCAAAGCCTTCGATATACACACCCGGCTCGATGGTAATGACCATGCCTTTCTCCAGCACCGTTTGATCGTTCTTGCCGACCCGCGGCGGCTCATGGATTTCAAGGCCCAGGCCATGTCCGGTTGAATGCACAAATGCGCGAGCCAGGCCATGCCGGCCAAGTACACGCCTCGCGGCGCGGTCGACGGCATGCGCCTTGACGCCCGGCCGGACCGCTTCAATCGCCGCGAGCTGCGCTTCAAGCACCGCGCTGTAGGCGTGCCTCACGCGGGCATCCGATTTGCCAAGTAACAGCATGCGAGTCATGTCGCTTGCATAGCCGCCAAGCATGGCGCCCATATCGACCAGCACCAGCTGCCCGCGCTGCAGCTTCGCGTCGGTGGGATGCGCGTGAGGCAGGGCAGTCCGCGCTCCACCGGCGACAATCGTATCGAAGGCGGGCGCCTCGGCTCCGCAGCGGCGTACCCGGTAATCGAGCTCCGCGGCCAGATCGGATTCGCGCATGCCCGGCCGGATGCGCCGGATAGCCTGTTCGAAAGCCTTGGAATTCAGTTCGACCGAACGCCGGATTGCGGCGATTTCACGCTCCGATTTCAGCATCCGCTGCCGCTCGATCCAACCCGCGACCGGCTCGAGCGAAGTGCGCATGGGCATGGCATCCTTCAACGCGAGGTAAGACTCGACGCTCATCCTGGCCTTCTCGAAACCCGTGCGCTTACTCTTCGCACGGCGCAAAGCCGCGACCACATGTGGCAGCATGGGCCCGGAGACCACGCGTACCGGGCAGTCCACTTCCTCCGCGGCTTAAATTCGATACCGGGGATCCGTCAGGAATATCTCGCGATGGGGCAGCACTAGAAGCATGCCGTTGCTTCCCGTGAACCCCGTCAGATAACGGACATTCGGCACGAACCCGACGAGGAAGGCGTCGAGCTTGCTCTCAGCCATCCGCCGCTGGACCGCCCCGCGGCGCAGAGCGAACTCGCTAAGGGGCACGCACCAGTCCCTGAGCCAATGCCAGAGCGCGATCCGCCAGGCCGCTAGCCACCTGTGTGTCGCCGTGCTCCAACGCTTCATGCGAAAGACTCGCGAAACGTTTAACGTTCTCCACTGAGTCCTTCTCCGAATCGGTAAGCTTTCGGGCC
>DATLVQ010000822.1:0-2848 GCA_035577325.1 Bryobacteraceae bacterium
TAAGAGGAAGAACCAACCCGAGAGTGTCACAAGGACTCTCCAATCAGGTACCCAGCGGTTGTGTGCGCGTACGATCGCGAGGCCGGCCACGAACATCAAGGTCCCCGAGAGATAGACAACCGGTGGAATCTGGGCGTCGTAGAGGTGCGGCTGTACGAGCGGGAACTCGGAGATGAGCATCGCGATGAGGGTGGGTCCTACGAGACCGGCGATTCGCTTGGAATCCTGCATGCGAAAGTCTCCGATGTGACCGGCAGCCTGACTGATCAGAGGTTCACCGGCGCGAACCGACCGCCGGGACCGTGGCTCTCGGAGCACAGTAAAGCAGCGGTTCGCGTCCGACGCAACCGTTTGGTAGGGCGGCAAGTCGCTGGCCGGTCGTTGTCGGAATCGGTGGGGTAGTCTTTCGCCGCCCACCACCGCTCCCGGACGGATGCAGGGCGTGCGTAGATGATGGTTGTCTTACTTCGTTCACGCGGAGGCGCGGAGACGCGGAGGAGGGGGCGCGCTGTTCTTCTCCGCGTGAGCCGGTCTCTCGTCATTTAAATATAATCCCCGGCCACACCGGCTTGCTCTTACCGCGCACACTCCTGACTCCCTCCTTCATCTGATTCGCCAAGCCGGCGAGGTCAATCCCCCGATCGTCTTGATTGGCCGAGACCAGCAGCAAACCCTCCTCAATCCGCTCCACCGCCGGACGCCATTGGCCCATCTGTGCGTGATGTATCCCTACGCTGAACTGGAGGAAGATACGGACGAAGTCGGGCTCGTCGCGGATGCCTTCGAAGAAGAGCTCCTCGAAGCAATCGCTTGCTTCGAGGTACTCGCCAGCATTGAAGAGTGCGATGCCGCGGATGAATCGGTGGTCGTCGATCACCGGAAGACTGGAAGCGCGGGGCACCCCTTTGCGAGGTCCGCCTTCAGAAAGTCGCCTATCATCTCGATTCTTCTTCCGGTGTAGCCGTCCATAAGAGGGTGATTAAACGCAGGCTGCACACTCACACAAACGCCAGCCGCTTTCATCTTTGTCAGTAGTCGTTCTTGATCGTCGTCATGTTGAGTATTTTTCAAGATCACATCTTGATCGCCTTTGATTAAGAGAGTTCGCCTTGCAATAAACAGGTTCCGATTCAGCGGGCCAAATTCGGCTGGGCAGCTAAGATAAGGAAAGCGTAACCAGTTCCATCTAACGCGTATGTTTACCGACATCGTGGCCGGTACGCCATCGATGATCAGTCGGTCAACATTAGAAGTTGCGTCTAGAGCATTGAATGCTATGGCGGCTCCGGCAGAAATTCCATAGACTATGTGGGTCGCATATCCTCTGCCGCCGTTTGCCGCAGGGTTGCCTAACTTCGCGATGAGCTCCTTGGTATCAGCAACGATTCCCAATACGGTAGACGGTCCGTCAGATCTCCCGTAACCTCTATAATCGTAAACATAGACGTCGTAGCCGAGCGCTGCAATATCTTCAATGAGCGAGATTAGTTGCTGAGCTATTACGCCATTACCTGGTAGCACAAGTAGATATCCGCGTGGCTCTACGGCAGGACCAGCTGCGCTTTTGGCTTTTGCCATATAGCCGAGCAAAGTCTTGCCATCGGTCGTTCGGTGTGAGAGTGCGACCACGCCCGGCGGCGGAACATATTGTGGGTCAAATTCTTCAGCCTGCGCTTTGAACGCGTTAAACGCTCCGGCTTCATTGCGACAAACGTAATTGGTTCGTGTCTGAGCAGTCGCTGCGGCGGAGTGTGCAGAAGCCGCCACTACACAGAACGCGAGTGCGACAATAGCAGGTCGCCAAGATGTCTGCATAATCATTTCTGCATTTCCCCCGAGATGGTGCACTGAATAGTAGCGTGCGTTTCGACAAAATTTGCGAGGGCAACCGACTTGCGCTTCTCGCCATGCCCTGTGTAAGACAGGTCGGAGGCAAGCAGCGCCCACTGAGATCCTACGAACCAATTCGCTACGACGAGCAGCAGTGCCGCGCAGGTTGTCAGTATCCGTAGACGCCATGACGTGGTTCGAAACCACCGGACTGTTGCGGCAAACACGCTAGCCACAAGCAGAAGATGCATGCCTAAGAGCAGGTCGTGGAATCCGACCGTGGAAAAATCGGAGAATAGGCGCAGCGGCCATAGCCCGAATGGACGCCGTTCCGCCATCTGGAACATTACCCTCAACCTGTCCGCATCGCCAGTCAATTTGACCCAAGCAGCAAGCGACATTGCCCGATTTTGACATTTAAGCACTCGTGCAACTTCCACGAGCATGGACCAAGAGTAAAAGGCGTGGGCGAGCGTGAGAAGTGCCATCGCGATCCATGTGTAGTTGAGCGGGACGTCGACGCCTACGATCTTGATAGTTCCCGCGTTGTTGCGAATGAATAGCTTCGCCAATATTGCCGCCAGCGCCAGAGTGCCGCCGAGCACGAGGAAATAGTTAATTTGCGTGGCCGCCGATATCAACGCATCCACCGATCGTCTCCTATCGCCAGTTGGTCTCTACGGGGTTTCGTTAATCATACACGGAACCCGCCGTTTGTTGCGAGCGGCCGTCACATGCATCGACAGCCAGCGCCTCGTCTAGTTCCAACTCAACGACCGGAGTTGATCGAGGTTCACGTTTCCGCCCGAGAGCACGACTGCTACCCGTGATTCTGGCGGGAGTTGCACCAGCCCGTGAAGCAGTGCTGCCACTGGTGCGGCGGCGGCCCCTTCAACCACCAGCTTGCAGCGTTCCATGATCCAGATCATGGCGTCGAAGATCTCGCGGTCGGGGAGGGCTACGATCTCATCGACGAAGCGTTGCACCACCGAGAAGTTGATCTCGCCGGCGCGGCGGA
>DATLVQ010000823.1:0-8348 GCA_035577325.1 Bryobacteraceae bacterium
GACGCCGCCAATTTGAGGGAACTCTACAACAGCAACACGCAAGCCGCCGATGCACTCGGTACGTTCACGGAGTTCTCCGTAGCCACCATCGCAGCCAGCAAGGTTTACGCGGGAACAGGCGCCGGCGTATCGGTATACGGCGAGCTGGGGACCGATTTGCCCTCCATCGCCGCGGTCACGAATGCCGCTAGCTACTCGGCCAGCGCCATTGCGCCCGGAGCGCTGATCACGCTGTTCGGGTCTGCACTCGCCCCGGATACAGCGGCTACGCCCGGCACTCCGCTGCCGCTTTCTCTCGCGGATGTTGCCGTCACGGTCAATGGCGTGCCGGCCCCGCTGCTGTACGTCTCGCAGCACCAGATTAATGCGCAGTTACCGTACGGGATCCCTCCAGGACCGGCCACGGTTGTGGTTCGCGTAACCGGCGGGTTCTCCCAGCCGTTTCCGATTACAGTGCAGACCGCGGCGCCCGGCGTTTTCATGAACTCACAAGGACAAGCAGCCATGGTGAATGCCAATGGCTCCGTGAATACACCGGCGAGTCCGGCGGATGTAGGAACGATCACATCGCTGTTTTTCACAGGGCAAGGGCCCGTAGACCAGCCGGAGGACGATGGCGCCGCGCCCGACGTGGGAACCGCGGTATCGGCGACACTACCGGCGTCCGCCACCGTAGGCGGCATTCCGGCCGAGGTTCACTTTGTGGGTTTGGCGCCTCTTTATCCCGGCCTCGCGCAAATGAATTTGCGTATCCCGCCGCTGGCGAGCGGCACCTATCCGGTGGTGGTCAAGATCGGGGACGTCGCCAGCAACGCGCCGCAACTTACGGTAGTTGCCCATTGAGTCGGCAGACGACATCCCCGCCTCTTCCACTACGCGCCCTGCGGGCTCTGCTCCGCCGGCTCAATACGTACCTGAACCGCCGTTACGATTCGGCGAGGGCCCGCCAAAATCCGGTGCCGGCTCCGGAAGCTCCCGCCGGGCTTGCCGCGGCTGAACAGGCGCTGCGCACGCTGGACCTGCCGGGCCTTGAAGCCCGGGCCTATGTCCAAAAGCACCTGCCGCGCCTGGCGCGCACCCTGACACTGGTTCGCCCGCCGCGAACCAGCGGCCGGATCCTTGAACTTGGCTGTTACGTGCAGATCACGCCCTTCCTGAAAAGTTTCTGCGGGTACCAGGAAGTGCGGGGCGGGTACTTCGGCCCACTCGGAGGCGTAGAGCCCAAAGCGGTGAACGTGCGCGGGCAGCGCTTCAACGTCACGCTGGATTTGTTCGATGTCGAGCGCGATCGCTTTCCATACGACGACGGTTATTTCGAAACCGTGCTCGCCTGCGAACTGATCGAGCACATGCTGCTCGATCCCATGCATCTGCTGCTCGAGTGCCGCCGCGTTCTGGAAGACGGCGGACGCCTGCTGCTGACGACTCCGAACGTGGCGAGCCTTACCAGCGTGGCGCGCGTGCTGCACGGGTACGATAACCCGCAGATACACTACCTCTACGCGCGGCCGCAGCCCGGCCAGGTGCCGGAAATCACGCATGTGCGCGAGTACACCGCGTTTGAGCTGCAAAGCGCGGTGGAAGCCGCCGGTTTCGAAGTGGAGACTCTAATCACCGAGCCGATCGGCGAATTTTCCATGAATCTGCCTATGTGGCATTTCCTCGAGGAGCACGGCTACAACACCTCGCTGCGCGGCGAACAGACGTATTGCGTTGCTGTCAAGCGGCCGGGGCTGCCGGTCACGCGCTATCCCAAATTCTTGTACACGGAGTGAAAGGGCGGGAAAGGTTTAGGCCTAATACGGGTTCTTCGGCAGAGCTTCGATCAGGCGCCGCGTGTATGCGTGTTGTGGATCGCGGAAGATTTGATCTGTGGAACCGCACTCTACGATCTGGCCTTCGTGCAGGATGGCCACCCGGTGGCAGAGCGCGCTCACCGACAGCAAATCGTGCGAGATATAGAGCACCGCCATCTTCAAGCCGTGATTCAACCTGCTCAAGAGCTTCAGCACTTCGGCTTGCGTGACGACATCCAGCGCGCTGGTGGGCTCGTCGGCGATCACCAGCGATGGTTTGTGAAGGATGGCCATGGCAATCAGCAGCCGCTGCGCCTGCCCGACGCTCAATTCGCCCGGATAGCGGGCAAGAAATGATTCCTCGGGCGGAAGGCTCACGCTCTCGAGCAGGCTGAGGAAACCTGCGCGGCGCTGAGGCATGGCGCCGTTGGAATGGGCGGCCCAGGCTTCATTCAGCTGCGTGCCGACGCGCAGCGCCGGATTCAGCGAACTGCCGGGACTCTGCGGAACGAAACCGATCTGGCGGCCTCGCACCGTGCGCATCTCCTTTTCGCGCAGCCCGGTCAGGTCACGCCCATCGAACAGGATTTCACCCGAAACACTCCCACCGCGGTAACTCAAGAGGCGCAGAATCGCCAGAGCCAGCGTGCTCTTGCCTGATCCGCTTTCCCCAACGAGCCCGAGGATCTCGCCGGGCTCCACATCGAAGCAGGCATCGCGCAATACCGCGGGTTTGCCCGGGTATCCCGCCGTGAGACGCACCGAAAGCAGCGGACCGAACTCGTTCATCGCGCGTTGCTAGCCATTTGCGCCGTACCCAAAATAAGATTTTCGGCGTTCCAGTAGGTCTGCGGCCGGATCATCGCCGGCGCTGCGTTTTGCAGTCTCGGAGAAATCGCGGAAAGCGAATTCTTGGTCACCAGGTAAATGAAGGGCGCTTCGTCAGCTACGATTTCCTGCACCCGGTCGAAATATTCCTTGCGCTTCTCGCGCGCGACCGTCGAAGCCTGCGCGTGCATCAAGCGGTCAATTTCAGCTTCCCACGCCGAGGCGGGCTTCGGCTCGTTCGGATACCACTGATGATTGTTGGCGGAGCTGAGCCAGACGTTCATCTGCGAATTGGGATCGAGATCGTAGTTAGTGAGCCCGAGCAGGCAGGCTTCATAACGGAGGTTCTGGCTGATGCGTTCGATCAGCGAACGGAAATCCAGCGTCACCAGATTCATTTTAATGCCGATCGCGGCGAGATCCTGCTGCACCATCGCGGCCATGCGCTCGCGCGTCTTGTTTCCGGAATTGGTGATGAGCGAAAATTCGACCGGGTGTCCATCGCGATCGCACAGCCGGTCGCCAACCAGACGGAAACCTTCCTGGCGCAAACGCGCCAGCGCTTCTCTCGGATCGTAAGCATGCGGCTTCGACTGCGCCCGGTACCAGAAACGATTCGCCGGCGAAATCGGTCCGGCAGCGGGCTGCGCGTGGCCGAAATAGACGACGCGGCAGAGATCCGCGCGGTTGATAGCCGCCGAGATCGCCCGGCGAAAATTCTTCGAGCGGAACCAGGCTTTCTTGTATTCCGGGAACGGCGCGTTCGGATTCTGGTTGAACCACATCATTTCCGATTCGAGAGACGGACCGGCATCGTAAGCTTGCGCCGGGGCATTTTGCGCCAGGCGGGTGAAGGACTCGGCATCCACCGTGTTGATCAGGTGCAGCTCACCGCGGTTGAAGCGCATCAGTTCGATATCGCGATTCTGTTGAATGTCCAGGCGAATGGCATCGAGATAAGGGAGGCGCCGGCCGCGCGCGTCCATCTTCCAGTAGTGCGTGTTGCGTTCCAGCAGGACTTCCGATCCGGGCGTGTACTTGCTTACGGCGAACGGCCCCAGCACCGCGGCTTCTTTCTTCGGCGAACGCGCGGAGAGGATCGGGACCTGGTCAAAGAGTCGTTCGAGACCTGCTACCGGGGCGGGGAAGGCGATGCTGATGCGATCCGCGGCCAGCACTTGCGCCTCGACCGCGCCCGATGCCGAGCGAAACGCATCGCCCGTGGGCGAATGCAGCGCCGGATCCATGAGCGCGCGCACGGTGTAGGCGACGTCCTCGGCCGAGAACGGGGTGCCGTCCGAAAACGCCACGCCCGGCCGCAATTGAAAGGTTATGGACTGTCCGCGCGCCGAGATCTTCCATGCCGTGGCAAGCTCCGGCTCGAGTTCCTGCGTCTGCCTGTTGACGCGGATCAAAACACCGCCGGTGAGATAACGAATCGTCTCCGAAGCCTCGTCCTCTACCATTAGCGGATTGAACGTCTTCGGCTCCGAGTGCAGGCAGAAGCGCAGTTCGCCGCCCCATTGCGCGTATAAGCCTGCGGCGGTGAGGGCCAAGATGCCAAGCAGACGTTTCATGCCGCGAACTCCTTCGGTGAGAGCAGGAGCTGGAAGCAGCTCATCACGATAACCAGCACGGCCAGCGGCGCCAGCATCCACGGATGGTTCATGGCGGCCTGCGGATTCGCCAACTCGCGCAGCAGATTGCCCCAGGAAGGCACAGGCTCGCCCACCCCCAAGCCGATCAGGCCGAGGCTGGCTTCGCCCAGAATGAAAGTCGGGATCGCAAACCAAAATTGCGCCAACACCACCGGCTTTAAATTCGGCACGATGTGCACCAGCAGCAATCGCCCGCCGCGGCAGCCGCAAGCCCGGGCATGCAAGACAAGATCGGAATCGCGCAACGATCGCGCTCCCGCGCGAATGACGCGCGCCGATGACGCCCATCCGAGCAGCCCCATTATCAGAAACGTGAGGATCACCGACGTCAGCGGCGAGGTATTCAGCGGCAGCACCGGGCGCACGATCAGGAACAAGAACAGCCACGGAATCGACAGGAAAATGTCGATGATCCGCAGCACAATTCGGTCCCACCACCCGCCGAGATAGCCGGCGACGCCGCCCATCAGCACCGCCATAAAAGTGGAGAGCAGCGCCGCGGCTGGAGCCAGCAAGAGCGAAATGCGCGTTCCAAAGAGCAGCCGGGACCAGCGGTCGCGGCCCAATTCATCCGTGCCCAGCCAGAAACGGTGCGATGCCGGGGCGCTGATGAAATCGCGAAATTGTGTGGCGTAAGGCGCCGCCGCAAAGAAATTTGCCAGCAGAGAAATCCCGAAGACCGCCGCCAGAACGCCGATTGCGATATTGCGTGCGCGGTTCATCGCCGTCCCCGGTGGCACAGGGCAATCGCCATGTCCGATGCCGAATTGGTGAGCTGCGTGACGGCTGCAACCACGATCGTGAGGCTGACGAGCACGGGCAGATCACGCGATAGCGCCGCTTTCCACGCGAGCTGTCCAATGCCTGGAAGATCGCACAGCACTTCAATCGGGATGGCGGCCCCGAAAGCCACGCCAAGTGAAACGCCGGCCAACGCAAGCAACGGCGGCGCGGTCCATGGCGCCACGTGCCAGAAGAAAACGCGCGCTTCGCTCAGCCCACGGGCGCGCGCCGTCAGCACGTGCGGTTGCGCATAAGCGTCCGCCAATAAGTTACGCGCATAACGAAACACTTTTGGAAAAATGAGCAGCGCGATGGCAAAGCGCACCGGGCCGTTGGTAAGGAACAGAATCAGCGCAAACACGGCAGTCGGCACGCAAAGGAAAAAGCTGCTGGTGGCGGCGGCCGTCACGTCAAAGAGCGGAGCGCGCCACATCGCCGCTATTACGGCGAGAGCCAAGCCTAGGATCCAACCTGCCGCGAGTCCGGTCCCCAGCAGCCGCAGCGTAACTTTGGCGCGCTCGGAGAGCAGCTCGCTTACCGGCCGCGCCAGCGAGCGCGAGAAGCCAAAATCGCCTGTCGCCATACGTCCGAGAAAGTGCCCATAAAAGCTCAGCAGATTTCGTTCTTGAGAGTGTGAATCGCGGAGCGCTTGAATGCTCTGCGCATCCAGCCTTGGATCGAGCTGCTGTTCATCGGCCTCAAAACCGGGCCCGAAGCGCACCAGTGTCGCCCCGAGCAATCCCGCGATCAGGGTGGTGACAGCAAACGCCGCGAGATGTCGCGCGATACGCCCAATCCACATTTGCCACTTCTCTCCCAAAGAGGCGCCCGATACCTGCTACCGCTTGGACTGCCGGATTATTGCAAGCTCAGGACTTCCAAAGCCGCTTCCTTCATGACCGGTGAACGGTCGGGCCGGTGCAGTCTTTGCTGCTGTTTGTTTTTGTACATCCGGCGGTCCGCTGTAGCCAGTAATTCTTCCGCGTTGCTTCCGTCCAGAGGATAGAAGGCTTCGCCGACGCTCATAGAAAGGAATCGTTTGCCGGGAATGATTTCCCCGGCCTCGGCGGCGATGCGCATCATTTGGTTGATGCGGTCGTCAACCGATTCCGGCGTGATGTGGGGCAACAGCAGAACAAACTCGTCGCCGCCCATGCGCGCCACGTAATCGTACTCTCGGCAATTGGCCTTCAGACCGTTGGCCACGCTGCTCAACACTTTGTTGCCGGTTAAGTGGCCGAAGCCGTCATTCACCTGCTTGAAACCATCCAAGTCGCACACCAGCACGGCCAGCGGGATGTTCATGCGGCGGCAGCGCGCCAGTTCGCTGTCCAGCCGCAAAAACAGCGACCGCGCGTTGGGCAGGTTGGTGAGGTAATCGATGGTGGCGGAATTCTCCACCTGGCGATACTTCAGCGCATTCTCGATGGCCAGCGAAATCTTGGAGCCGATGGCCAGCAGGATGCGAAGGTTGTCCTTCGTGAAGGCATCTTTCTCCGCGCGGTAGAGCGCCAGCACGCCGACCGGTCCATTCAAGCCTTCGAGCGGCAGGGCCAGCGCCGAGCGCAGCGTGCTGAATTTCGCGGGATCGCCCATGTAACCGGCTTCGACCGACGGGTTGCCATTGAGGATTGGTTTGCGATTCTGCGCTACCCAACCCGAGAGCCCCTCGCCTACCGGAATTTCCAGGGACGAGAACAGACGGAAGTTTTCACCGTTCACGTACTCGGGCACCAGCTTCTGATCGCGCAGGACGTAGACCGCGATCGAATCGTAGGGCACCAGCCGTTTCAACCGCACCGATACCACCGAAAGCGTTTCGTTCAGGCTGAGTGAATTGCCCAAGTCCTGGGTCAATTCGAACAGCATCTGCACTTCCTGGCGTGCCGCGGCGATCGAGGATAGTGGATCGAAGGTGTCCTTGCGGCCGTTCACCGGCATTGGCGTTTGCTCGAAGCCGGCGGCAGGCGCCAGACCTTTCTCGACCTTGACGTGAGTGGAAAGGCGCTTCTTATCCCAGTTCTGCGCCAGCGCCATCTGCTCCAGTTCCGTGTACCGGCGCGCCAGCACTTCCACCACCCTGGGATCGAAACTCTTGCCCGATTCGGAGTTGATGATCTCCATGGCGCGCTCGAGCGGCAGAGCCCGCCGGTACTGGCGGTTGGACGCCAGCGCATCCAGACAGTCGACGGCCGAGAGAATACGCGCTCCGATAGGAATCTCCTCGCCCTTCAGACCGGCCGGGTAACCGGAGCCATCCCATTTTTCATGATGGGCGCGCACGATCGGCACGACCGGGTAAGGGAACTGCACGCGCTCCAGGATTTCTGCGCCTACCACCGGATGGATCTTGATCTTTTCGAATTCTTCGGGCGTCAGCTTGCCCGGCTTGGAAATAATCTGCTCGGGCACGGCCAGCTTGCCGATGTCATGCAGGAGCGCGGCCGCCCGCAGGGCTTGCATCTCGGCGGACGACAATCCCAAATCCTTGGCCACTTCCATGGCATAAATGCGAACGCGGCGAAGATGATCGTGGGTCGTGTGGTCCTTGGCTTCAATGGCCAGCGCCAGCGCTTCGATCGTACGGAGATGTAACGCCGCCATCTCCTCCACGTGGACTTTCTCGTCTTCCAGCCGGCCTAGATAAGTGCGGTACGAACGATAGATGAAGTATATGACCGGGATCAGCACCAGGGAAGCGTGCCAGTTGGTCTGGCGGCTCAGTACGCTAAGAATCCATGCGATAGAAGCGCCGCCAAGATAGTAGGGGAAGCACCAGAAATAACAGTCATACCAGATGCGAGTCAAAGACTTGTCTTCCGTGATACTGATGGCCGCCGCCACGGGAATCGTATTCATCAGGAAGAATATGCAGGCCGTAACTCCTAATCGCACCGGGTTAGTATCGGCCGGAAGGCCCGTCATATTTGCGTGATAAATGTAATAAGAAGCCGCCACCGAAAGAGCCATGGCGCTGGTATTGAAGACCACTTGGTATGGCTTGGGCCGCGTCCTCGATTTCCACAAACACTGAATCAAGCTGCCGGTGCACCCGATGATCAGCGTGGAGGGAAAATCGAGCTCCACGATGCCGATCAGGATGAAGAGAAAGTTCACCGACATGGTCCCGGTGATCGTTGGCAGACTTACCTTGAGGGCCGAAGCAATGGCGGCGACGACGAGAAAACACAGCGCCCGCGTCAGGTTTTGCGGGCTCCACTGGCTGAGCCCGATGATAGAGATCAGCATCCCAGTAGCGCAAATCGAGCCAACGTATAGCTTG
>DATLVQ010000824.1:0-9838 GCA_035577325.1 Bryobacteraceae bacterium
GTTCTCGCTTGAAGTGATCAGCCCGGGGCGCCCCTCCATCTTTGTGAACCTGGGACCGCATCCGCCGCGGCTGTGGCCAGAGGATCTCGACCGTCTGCATGAACTCTGGCTGCGGCTAAGCGAGGATCATTTTGGATCGAAATTGCATCACCGTGATGTCATCGGGGCGGCTTTGCGCAGGCTGGAGAAGGATCTCGAGGGCGAGCGGCGCGACGACGTCATCGAAGATCTGAACCGCGAATTGCGCAAGGACTGAGTAGGTTCTTCCACGGCGTGTGCGCCTGCACACGGCCGCGGTATCTTCTCAACGTAACGAATCAATCAGATAACATCTGGGCGGCAGCGTGCTTTTCTCTCTCCTGAGTTGCGTCCGTGGGAGCGACTCAAGGAGAAAACGGCAAATGCTGCTATTGAAGTTTCTGCTGATGTTCACGGGTGGCGGGCTGCTGGGTGGCGCCTTCGCGATCGTAATCTACGACGTCTTCCGGACGCGACAGTCCTGGCGGCAGGATCAGGCGGACGTCCCGAGGCCCCTACTGCCGGGGGAAATCAGGTGGCGCCTGGCCGGGCGTTTGGCGCTCGTGTCCATGGCGCCGCTACTGTTGGGACAGAGCTTCGTCGTCGTGCCCAGCGGAACGGCCGGCGTCCTGGTGAGCCAGGTTTCCGGCACGCTACCGGGCGCACTTTTCCCGGGCGTGCACTGGATCGTTCCGCTGGTTCAGGGGGTGACGTTGTACGACACGCGCGAGAAGGTGTTCAGCACGGCGCTTGCTGACGATCCGAGGACGAAGACAGAAAGTCTGAAAGTCCAGACCAAGGAGGGCCTGCCGGTGGGTATGGCCATCGCGGTGCGCTACCGGCTCGATCCGCGGCGCCTGGATTACATCCATGCCAATCTGCCGCAACCTATCGAAGAACAGATTGTGCCGCCGGTGGTGGCGGGTGTGTTCCGCCAGGTGGTGCCGAATTATCTGGTGCGCGACGTGTTCGCCTCCCGCCGCGAGGAGGTTCGCAAGCTCGCCGCGGATGCGATTCAGAAGAAGCTGGCCGAGGATGGACTGCTGGTGAAGGAAGTGATCCTGCGCGACATCCAACTGCCACCTGAGTACGCCAGGGGCCTGGAGAGCCTGCTGCTCAAGGAGCAAGAGAGCGATCGCATGGCCGTCGAGGTGGACATCAAGCAGAAAATGGTGCGCACGGCCGAGCTTGAGGCGGAAGCCGATAAGGTCCGCCGGGTGAAACAGGCGGAAGGCGAAGCGCAGATCGTAGTGATCAGCGCCAAAGCGCAGGCGGATGCCATGCAGCACACGCTGCCCCTCAAAGAGAAGCAGATCCAGCAAACGCGCCTCGAGGCCGAAGCGCGCAAAGAATCGACCGTCAAGAACGCGGAAGCGCTGGCGCAGGCCAAGATCATCGACAGCCGCGCCGAATTGGAGAAGCGCAAGATGATGGCGGACGCCGAGGCCAACCGGATCCGGGTGACGGCGGCGGCCGATGCGGAGCGGCTGAAGACCGAAGCAGCGGCGCTGAAGGAGAACCCACTGCTGATTCAGAAGATCATTGCCGAACGGCTATCGGACAAAGTACAGGTGATGATGGTGCCGATGGACGGGAAGTTCTTCTTCGCTAACGATGTACTGCGGGGAACGCCGATGACGACACAGCCGGTGGTGCCGGAAGATCCCGACGATCCGGCTGCGGCGACGACAGCAGCGCGCCGGCGGTAGCCAGCGCTATGGCAGCCGGTGAACGCCGAGGCCTGCCTGCTGGACATGGGCATCCGCAGTCAGCACGTGGCGGATGCCCAGTTCCCGCATAACAGTGAAGCTGGTCAGATCGGTGAACAAGACGCGTGGTTTGTCACGGTAGCGCAGCGGCTTTCAGGAGCGGGTCGACGGGGGCTTGCATTTCTTACACGCAGAGCCCCCTGCGTTGCGGGCAGCGAACGAATCAATTCAGCCATGCTCAGGCGGGCCCGAAAGGCTTCCTGGCGAAGCTTCTGGCGCAAATCTTCCGGAAGGAAAACAGTACTGCACCTGATATATATGCCTAGCTCCAGAGCCGATCGTGCGAGCGTTCTTTGTTCCACTCAGGCGTGGGCTCGAAATAGCCGGGCTCGAGCAGGTGCTGCTTCACCACATCGTCGTTGAGCGTGACACCGAGGCCCGGTTTTTCGGGCACGGTAATGAAGCCGTGATTGACGACGGGCTTTTCGATTCCCTGCACCAGGTCGCCCCACCACGGCACGTCGACCGAATGGTTCTCGAGCACCAGGAAATTCTCGGTGGCCGCGGCGCAATGCACGCTCGCCATGCAGGAGACCGGCGTGCCCGCGAAATGCATGGCCATGCCAACACCATATTCCTGAATCGCGTCGCCGATCTTCTTGGTTTCGAGGATGCCACCCGAGGTGGCGAGATCGGGATGCAGGATGTCCACTGCGTGGTTGCGCGCCAATTCGACGAAGTGCTCCTTCAAGTAAATGTCTTCGCCGGTTAGCGTGGGCACGTCGATGGCGTCGGTGATTTTCTTCCAGAGTTCAGTTTGTTGCCAGGGGATCATGTCCTCGAGCCAGGCCATGTTGTACTTTTCGAGTGCCTTACCCAGGCGGATGCAGGAGTTGACGCCGATGTGGCCGAAGTGGTCGGCGGAAAGCGGGACCTCCATGCCCACCTGCTCGCGGACCGCAGCCACGAAGTCGGCCATCATGGCGATGCCTTTATCGGTGACTTCGAAACCGGTGAACATGTGCTGCGTGTTGAAGACGTCTCGTTCGGTTAAACCCAGCGGGTGGGTGAGCGTGCCCGGCGTGCCGTGCAACAAATCGATGCCGAGATCCATTTTCAGCCAGGTGAAACCCTCCTCCTTGCGCCCTTTCAGGCGCTGGCCGTAAACTTTCGGATCGTGCGATTCAGTGGTGTCGGCATAACAGCGGATCTTGTCGCGAAACTTACCGCCGAGCATCTGATACACGGGCACGCCATAAGCCTTACCGGCGAGATCCCACAACGCCATCTCAACGCCGCACACGCCACCGGCCTGGCGCGAATCGCCGCCGAATTGTTTGATCTTGCGGAAAATCCTGTCGACGTTGCAGGGGTTCTCGCCCAAAAGGCGGCTCTTGAGGAACAGGGCATACGTCTTGCTGGCGCCGTCGCGCACTTCGCCCAGGCCGTAGATGCCCTGGTTGGTGTCGATACGGATGAGCGGGCAAACGAAGGGCGCGTCCTTCACCACGGCAACGCGCAGGTCGGTAATCTTCAAATCGGAAGGACTGGAACCCCGATTGACGTTTTGCGCGGCGGCATCGAGCGTTTCGTCGGCCCAGAAACTCGCTCCAGCCGCAGCCGCCGCGGATCGCAGGAAACCCCGCCGGCCGAATCCAACTTGTGATTTCATGCGCTCTATTTTATTACCGCCGCAACGCCCGTGATATTCTGTTCGCTTACATCAATTGCAACGCGGGCGGGAGCGCCCCGCAAAAGGAGAGACACGTGAGAGTCGGCGTATTCACCGCCTTACTGGCGCAGCTTTCGCTGGATGACGTACTGAAAAAACTGAAGAGCTTGAACATCAGCACGGTGGAACTGGGCACCGGCAATTATCCCGGCGACCCGCACTGCAAGCTTTCGATGCTCGAGAACAAAATCGAGCTGCACGACTTTAAGCAGAAACTTGCCGACTACGGTTTCAGTATCAGCGCGCTCAGCTGCCACGGCAATCCGCTGCACCCCAATAAGGAGATTGCCAGAACGAATCAGGAAATCAACCGTAAGACAATTCTGCTGGCGCAGAAGCTGGGCGTGCCGGTGGTGATCGATTTCGCGGGCTGCCCCGGCGACAGCGATAAGGCCAAATATCCGAACTGGGTGACGTGCCCGTGGCCGCCGGAATATCTGGATGTGCTCGACTGGCAGTGGGAAAAGAAAGTGATCCCGTACTGGACCAAGCGCGCCAAATTCGCGGAGGACCACGGGATCAAGATTGCCATCGAGATGCATCCCGGATTCGTCGCCTATAGCCCGGAGACCATGCTGCGCCTACGCTCCGCCGCCGGCAAAGCCATCGGCGTGAACTACGATCCGAGCCATATGTTCTGGCAAGGAATCGACCCCATTGCGGCGATTCGCGTTCTTGGCAATGCCATTTTCCACGTACACGCCAAGGATACGCAGATTTACGATCGCAACCTGCCGACCACCGGCGTGCTCGACACCAAGAAGTACACAAACGAGCGTCAGCGCGCGTGGATTTTCCGCACCGTGGGCTACGGGCACGGCGAGGAGTGGTGGCGGGAATTCATTTCGACGCTGCGCATGTTCGGATACGACTATGTTCTCTCGATCGAGCACGAGGACAGTATCCTATCCCCCAATGAAGGCCTCACGAAAGGCATCGATTTTCTCAGCCGTATCGTCATCAAGGAGCAACCGGCGGCGGCATGGTGGGTTTGAGTCGTCACGCGCGGCTGTTGCCGGTTCTGTACACCTTCGCGTGCATGCTTGCGGCACAGGTTCGCGGGCCGCAGATTCGTGCCGGCGCAGCGCGTACGGAAATCACGCCGGACCTCAAGAAACATGGTCCGGTGTACATGGCGGGGTTCGGAAACCATCGCGTCGCCACAGGCGTTCATGATCAGTTGTATGCGCGCTGCCTGGCGCTGAGCGCCGCGGGCCAAACGCTGGTGCTGTGCGGCGTGGATTCGATCGGTCTGTTTACAGATGATGTCGAGCTGATCCGCGCGGACGTAAATAAGCGGCTGGCGGGGCAGAAAAAGAGCGTCGCGGGCAGCGTAAACGTCGTGGTGGCGTCAACGCACGATCACCAGGCGCCGGACACTATGGGCCTCTGGGGTCCGGCGGAAGGCCAGTCGGGAATTAACCAGGCGTATAACACTTTCGTCGTGGAACGCGTGGCGCAGACCGCGGCGGAAGCCGTTCGCCACCTCAAGCCGGCGATTGTGATCATGGGCCAGGCACACCCGTCGGACCTCGACACTCTCGTGCACGACGACCGTCCGCCGGAGGTTCATGACGCCGCTGTCATCGTTCTGCGTGCCACAACAGTGAAGGGCGCCACGATCGGCACGCTGGTCAACTGGGCGAATCATCCGGAGACACTGGGATCCAAGAATACGCTCATCACGGCCGACTATCCGCATTTCCTCTGCAGCCAAATCGAGCATCAGTTCGACGGCGTGGCAGTTTTCTTGAATGGCGCGGTGGGCGGCATGCAATCTCCGCTGGGAGCGACCGTGCCCGATCCAGCAACCGGCAGGCCGGCGCCCGAAAACAGCTTTCTCAAAGCCGAGCTCATCGGGAGGCGCGTGGCCGAAGTTGCGGCGAGCGCAGTTCGTGGCGGCCGCACGATTGCCGCCGACCGGATCGAATTCCACGAGACGCGCATCGAAATTCCGATTTCCAATCAGGGATTTCAGCTTGCGGCGAAAGCCGATCTCTATAGGGGCCGCAAAAAGATGACGCCCGGCGGCGCCACCAGCACACCGGTCGGAGTGGCGCGGCTCTCTGCGCGCGGCAAGCTATTTTTGGAAATTGCGCTGGTACCAGGCGAATTGTATCCGGAACTGAGCGTGGGCGGCGTCGAGCGTTACAGCGGCGCTGATTTTCCCGATGCGCCTATCGAGACACCGATCAAGCAGCTCATGACCGCGGATTATAAGATGCTGGTGGGCCTGGCGGACGACGAGGTCGGCTACATCATCCCCAAAGCCGAGTGGGACGAAAAGGAGCCATGGCTCAATGGCGCTCCCAAGGCCTGGTATGGGGAGGTGAACTCGGTTGGCCCTGAGGCGGCACCGCGCATTATAGGCGCGCTAGAAGGAATGATACGAAAACAGCCCTAGAATTTGCGTGCGCCGTGTTGGTCATTGCGTCGCACGCGTGCGCGCAAACTCAGCCAGGCTCGCTTCCGCCCCTCACTGCCGACGGTAAGTTTCGCATACACGCATTGCGAGTGATAACGCCGGACAAGTGGCTGGGATGGGCGGCGTACTCGGGCCTTCAGCAGTTGCGGAATGACCCGCACGAGTGGGGTCAGGGCGCCAGAGGCTTTGAACGCCGGTTCGCAGCCAACGCGGGATACACGACGGTTCGCAACGTGCTCGGGTTCGGGCTTGATTCCACGCTCCATGAAGATCCGCGCTATTACAAGTCCACGCGAAGCGGTATCCGTGCGCGCACGGCAGACGCGCTCAGACAGATTCTAATCTGCCATACCGACAGCGGCGGCGAGAGATTCGCGTTCTCGCGCTTCGGAAGTGCGTACGGCACCGGCTTCATCGCCAACTCCTGGCTGCCGAAGAGCGCGAACACCGCTGGTGACGCCGTCATCAACGGCACGCTCAGCCTCGCCGGTGACGCGGGAGCGAATGTGTTTCTCGAATTCTGGCCGAACATCAAGAAACGCGTTCGCCACAAGTAACCGCCGGCAGGTATCGCCTCGCTCCGAACTTATAATGGAAATTAACTCAACGAGAGAGGAATTTGGATGTCTGTAAAACGTGTGGGGATTCTCACCGGCGGTGGCGACGTCCCCGGCTTGAATTCGGTGATCAAGAGCGTGGTCTATCGAGGCAGCGAAATCGGCTGCGAGGTGATTGGCATACGGCGAGGCTGGGAGGGATTGACGCACGTCAATCTCGAAGATCCCGCCAGCCGCGCGCGTTACATTCTTCCGCTCGACCGCGGCAACACACGAACCATCGACCGCACCGGCGGCACCTTCCTGCACACCACGCGCACCAATCCGGCCAAGATGAGAAAGGTTCCCGATTTTCTAAACGTCACGAGCTTCCCCACATCGCAGGTGACAAAAGACGGCAAGACTTCCACGGTATATGACCTGACGTCACAAGTGCTCAAGAACCTGGCGAAGCTGGAGTTGGAATTCCTGATTGCCATCGGCGGCGACGACACTCTGAGCTATGCCGCGAAGCTCGACCACGCCGGATTCAAGGTGCTGGCTATTCCGAAAACCATGGACAACGACGTACGGAATACCGAATACTGCATTGGGTTTTCGACGGCGATCACACGCGCGACCGAAGCTATCGGACGGCAGCGCACAACGGTCGGGTCACACGAGCGCATCGGCATCTTCCGCATTTTTGGCCGCGATGCCGGCTATACCGCTCTCTACACGGCTTACGTGACTTCCACTCGGTGCTGCCTGCCTGAATACAAATTTGATTTACAGAAACTCATTGAACTGCTGCTGAACGACAAGAAGAATAACCCCAGCAACTACTCGCTGGTGGTTCTTTCCGAAGGCGCGGAATGGCAAGGCTATCAAGTGCGCGAGACCGGCGAGGCTGATGCCTACGGCCACAGGAAAAAGGCCAACGTGGGCGAAGATCTTAGCGATGAAATCAAGCGCTGCAGCGGCGAAGAGACCATCGTCAGCGATCTGACATACGACCTGCGCAGCGGCAGCCCCGACTTTGTGGACAAGATGGTCGCGTCCACTTTCGCGGGCATGGCCATGGGGTGCATCGAGCGCGGCCAGCACGGCCTCATGATGGCCATTTGCGGCGGCTGTTACGCGGCGGAGCCAATTCCCGATCCGAAACTCGGCCCGCGCAAAGTGGACATCGAGACGATGTACAACACTGAGCGCTACCGCCCAAATTATGAGAACAAGAGCGGGCTGCCGATTTTCCTGACCCGGGCATAAAGGCCGGCCCAAGGTTCCAGGTGTTAGGCGTTCGCAAACGGCAGTTGGCTGGCGCCTGGGGCCTAACACCTGCCGCCTAGCGGATGCCTGTAGAATTAAACTTCATGCAATTTCAGGAAGTTGTTGAAGCCCAAGGCCACCTGATCGATTCGCACGTGATGGAGCAGATCTTCGATCAAGTGGTCGAGTTTGGCGGGCGGTTCGAAGTCGAGGAGTTTCGCGTCGGGCGTACTAATAGTGAACCGTCGTATCTCCGGCTGAAGGTCGAGGCCAATGAGCGTGCCACCATGGAGCGGTTACTGCAGCAACTGCTCGGCCTGGGATGCTCGCCCGTCGATAGCGGCGACGCGCAGCTGCGTACGGTCGAGCGCGACCGGTGCGCGCCGGATGATTTCTACTCCACCACCAATCACCGCACGCTCGTGCGCCATCGCCAACAATGGATCGAAGTCGATAACCAGCGCATGGACGCGTGCATCGTCGTGGCGGATGGATGCGCAACTTGCCGCCGCATGCGCGATTTGCGTGCCGGAGATCAGGTCGTCGCCGGTATGCGCGGCATCCGCGTGGTTCCGGAATCGAAGGAGCGCGACCGGCTGGCATTCGCGTTCATGAGCAACGGAATTTCTTCGGAGCGCCAGGTGGAAACAGCGGTGCGACAAACGGCGGCGCTGGTGCAGCAGACCATCGAGCAGGGGCACAGAGTGGTGGCGGTGGCCGGGCCGGTAGTGGTGCATACGGGCGGCGTGCAGGGGCTGAGTGAACTGATCCGCAGCGGCTTCGTCCACGCACTGCTCAGTGGGAACGCGCTGGGCGTGCACGACGCGGAGGCGGCTCTATTCGGCACTTCGTTAGGAGTTCGTCTGGCCGACGGCCGACAGGAAGAGCACGGGCACCGGAACCACATGCGCGCCATCAACGCGATTTATCATTGCGGAGGCATCGCACAGGCGGTGGAGAGTGGACGGCTGCGGTCGGGTGTCCTCTACGAGTGCGTCAGGAAGGGCGTGCCTTTCGTACTGGCCGGCAGTTTGCGCGATGACGGGCCGCTGCCCGACACCATCACCGATATGAACGCGGCGCAGGACGCTTATGCCGAGCACTTGAAAGGCGCGGGGCTGGTGCTGTGCCTCGGCTCGATGCTGCATTCGATCGCCACGGGCAATATGTTGCCGAGTTGGGTCAAAATCGTGTGCGTGGATATCAACCCGGCTGTGGCGACCAAAGTGAGCGATCGCGGCACCGGACAGGCCGTTGGCGTAGTGACCGACGTCGGCCTGTTTCTCGACCTGCTTTCGAAGGCGCTCGTAAAAAAATGAAGCGAGCGTACACCGATGAGCATGCGGGAGCCGGCGTCGATGCGCCGCTGCCGGAAATCGAAACCTGGCCCAATCAGTTTCCGCGTTACGAAATCGAAATTGCGATCCCCGAGTTCACTTCGGTATGTCCCAAGACCGGTTTGCCGGATTTTGGCAAGCTGACACTGCGCTATATGCCCGACAAAGTTTGCCTGGAGCTGAAGTCGCTGAAGATGTATGTGCTTGCGTACCGTAATCTTGGCATCTTTTACGAAAACGTGGTGAACCGTTTCCTGCACGACGTGGTGGCCGCGGCGAAGCCTGTCTCGGCGACCGTGGTGGGTGAATTCACGCCGCGCGGCGGCCTGCACGCTAAAGTGACCGCGACATGGAGCCGAAAACGTGGCGCCCGACCCAAATAGCGACGCGCTGAAAACCGAGGAGCTCGCGGAGCTGCTTCGCGAAATTCGGGAGCGGGTACGAGCGCGCCATCCCGAGGCCGCGAACGGCGTTGGGCTGTCGCCGGTGGCCAATCTGATGCCACTGGTACACGCGCGCGACGCTGCTGAAGCCAAGGTGGCTGCCATTGGAAGCGTCAATCCACGGCCGTCCGGGCCGCTGAACGCGCTGATCCAGATATGCAAGCGCATGATCGCGCGCGCTCTCGGCTGGTTCGTGCGCGATCAAATTGTGTTCAATCGCGAAGTGATGGCGTGCGTGGAATCGACGCTCGACGCTATGACCGAAATGAACCGCCTGCTGGCGGCCGTCGACGGACTGCCGGCGGAGTTCAAGGACATGCGGGCTCACGTAGCCGCGTGGCGCGCGGAATGGGAACGCAAGGTAGC
>DATLVQ010000825.1:0-8522 GCA_035577325.1 Bryobacteraceae bacterium
AATCAGTGTTCCTCGCCGCCGACGATAACGAGCCAGTGTTCATCATGCGTATGTTCGAGCAGCAGCGTAGCCGGAGGGCCATGATCGCGCTGTTTCTGGCTGTGCTCGAGATGATCAAGATGCAGGCCGTCGAGGTCTGCCAGCAGGACCTGTTCGGCGAAATCGCGCTGCGCCGGCAGAAGCAGTTCAATACGGTGTTTGCATCGGCCGATCCCGTATCGGCGATTGAGAAAGACTACAACTAACACGATAAGTAGCCAGGAATGCCAGAGACCACGCAAACTGAAACGACCCCACGGGAAACGATGTCGGCGGACGAACTGCTCGCCCGCCCGGAAAGTGAGACAGCAACCGTCTCACCCGATGACACGCAACTGAAAGCCGTGCTCGAAGCCATCGTGTATGTCACCGAGGAGCCCCTTTCGGCCATCCAGATCGCGGACGCCGTAGGCGAACCGCGCGAGCGAGTAGAGAAGTTGCTCGAGATGCTGGTAGCGGAATTCGACCGGCCGGGACATGGCGTGGCCATCCGCGAGGTGGCCGGTGGCTACAAGATGGGCACTAAGGCCGAGCATCACGAGCGGGTCCGCGCGTTCATCAAGAGTCTGCGCGCACCCGCCAAGCTTTCGCTTCCTGCGCTCGAAACGCTGGCGGTGATCGCCTACAAACAGCCGGTCACAGCTCCTGAAATTCTGGAAATCCGCGGTGTGCAAGGCGCCGGTGTGCTCAAAACGCTGCTGGATCGCAAGCTAATCGCCACCGCCGGCCGCAAGAACGTGATCGGCAAGCCGATGCTTTATAAGACCACCAAGGAATTCATGATCCAGTTCGGTTTGAAAGATCTGAGCGAGTTGCCGACGCTCAAGGAATTCGAGGAAATCAAGCGGCTAGCCATGGGTGATGAGTCCGAGCCTCCAGCTGAATCGGCCGGTAGCGCGACGGCGTCATCGGGATCTTCATCGGAAACATCGTCATCCGAACCGGAATCGTCTGAGGAAGACTCCTCCGGCGAGATCTGAAATGCCAGAAGAGCGGCTCCAGAAAATCCTGTCGCGTGCGGGCGCGGCCTCGCGCCGCAAAGCCGAGCAGTTAATCCTCGAAGGCCGGGTGGCTGTAAACGGAGCCATCGTCACAGAAATGGGCAGTAAGGCCGATCTCGATCGCGATCATATCCGCGTGGACGGCAAGCTCCTGCACGGTCCGAAGCATCTTGCGTATATCGCGCTGCACAAACCTAACAACTGCGTCACCACGGTAACCGATCCCGAAGGTCGCGCCACCGTCATGGACCTGCTGCGCGGCGTGAAAGAGCGCGTGTATCCCGTGGGACGCCTGGATTATCACAGCGAAGGCTTGCTGCTGCTGACCAATGACGGCGAGTTGGCCAATGCCATTATGTCGGCGGCCACCCACTTGGCCAAGACCTACCTGGTAAAGATCAATGGAACGCTGACCGCCGAACAGGAGCAGGCTTTTCGCGACGGTCTACCCATCGAGGGCCGCCGTACGGCGCCCGCGGGTCTGCGCCTGGCGCATCGGGCTGCAAATCCCTGGTATGAAGTACGGCTTTTCGAGGGTCGCAAGAACCAGATCCGGCTCATGTTCAAACATTTAGGGCGGCTAGTCGAGAAGCTCAAGCGCGTGAAGATCGGACCTCTCGATCTGGGAACACTTAGGCCCGGTGCGTTCCGTTATCTGAGCCAGGCTGAGGTAGAACAGCTGCAAAAGGCCGTGAAGCATTCAGGAGCGAAGCACGCGGCGGTCGAGCGCGCGGCCGTGAAGCGTGCCGGGGGTACGCCTGTACGCTCTGCCGCCCGGAAGCAAATGAAGGAGGTCATTCCCGCCGGCTCAGCTTCCCGGCGTTGATCCCGTCATGTCGAACATAGGGAGTGTTTTGCGTTCCGCCCGCACCATCGCCATAATCGGCCTCTCGAGCAAGCGCTTTCGCCCCAGCTTCGGGGTCGCGGAATACATGCAAAGCTCGGGCTACCGCATCATCCCGGTCAATCCTTTTGAAACCGAAGTGCTGGGTGAGCAGGCCTACCCGGAGCTCGATCGCGTCCCTGGAACCGTAGACATCGTAGATATTTTCCGCCGCTCGGAGTTCGTGCCCGAGATTGTGGAAGCCGCCATCCGCATCGGCGCGCGCGCCATCTGGATGCAGGAAGGCGTGGTCCACGAGGAAGCCGCGGCCAGGGCGCGGGCCGCCGGACTCGAAGTGGTGATGGACCGATGCATTCTCAAGGAGCACCGCCGCCTGCCGGTCAGCTCAAGGTCTTGATTTCCAGCTGATCGCCCGCCTGCGTGCCTGTGCGCACGATCGTTCCCGCCGGCAGTTCGAGCACCGAGTGTGCCGTAAGGCATGCCGAGACGCGCCACGGAACCAGTTCCGGCCGGATCTTTTTCACACGATATTGCCGGTCCAGATAAAGCACGTCAATCGTGAACTTCATGAAGAAGCTGTGCACGGATTCGCATGGCGCGATCCAGAGACCGTCGCCCGGATCGAGTTGCGTATGCTTCAGGAGGCCGGTTCGCCGCTGCGCGCTGGTATCGGCGGAGTGGGCGGCATCGGCCAGCACGACGTCGCGGGTCACGTTGCGAACGCTGATTTTCAAACCTCTGGTTATAGCACGGCAGCGCCGCTGGGCGTCCTGCGTTGCGGGCCGGGGTTAGTAACTTTCGGGTTACAACCCTTACCTTTCAAGCTGTTGAAAGGGTCTTCACTAGACCACCAGACCTGCTATCATAAACCGGAAAAGTTCAGTTTGGCGCCGACCGCAATGGTCCTCGCCGGGACGGAAACTGGGCAGGCGCCGGAGGCTTCAATTGAGCGGACATGCGAGAGTGATGTGGGCCGGAGCGGTAGTCTGCGTGGCCGGCGTTGCCGTGCTGGCGATGGGACAAACCGCCGGTCAGAAAGCTCCACCCGCCGGCGCTCCCAAAACTGTCGCTTTCGAATCGGACGTCCAGCCTATCTTCACCGCAAACTGCATCGGTTGCCACGGCGCCTCCACCCGCATAAAAGAAATGAACCTCAGCTCGCTTGACGGCGTGCTGAAGGGCAGCGAATCCGGGCCGGTCGTGACGCCCGGCAAGCCCGACGAGAGCAAGCTTTACCAGATGGTTCACGAACGCAAGATGCCGCCGGGCAAGACACACCTCGCGGACGATCAGGTAGCGGCAATCCGTTCATGGATCGAATCGCTGTCACCAACCTCCGTCACGGCTGCCGCTGCGCCCCCCGAAGAAGTCACCGAGCAGGACATAATCCCCGTCATGCTTCTCCGCTGCACCGTTTGCCATGGGCCGCGCCGGCAGGAAGCGGGCCTCGATCTGCGCACGCGCGCTTCGATGCTGAAGGGCGGCAAGTCGGGACCGGCGATCGTGCCAGGGCATCCGGAGCAGAGCCTTATGGTCAAGCGGATCGAATCAGGCGAGATGCCACCGAAAAAAGAGCTGATGGACGTCAGCATCAAGCTCATTACGCCGATTGAGACGGGCAAGCTGAAGCAGTGGATTGCCTCCGGCGCGCCGGCAAGCGACATCCAGCCGGACGTCGCCGATGGAAAGCCCGACCCTCTGGTCTCGGACAAAGACCGCCAGTGGTGGTCGTTCCAACCGCCGAAGCGCCCCGCAGTTCCAATGGTCAAACACGCCGACCGCGTGCGCAACCCCATTGACGCCTTCGTACTGGCGAAACTGGAAGAGAAGGGGCTCGCTCTTTCTCCGGAAGCCGACAAGCTCACCCTGATGCGCCGCGCGTATTTCGATCTCACCGGCCTGCCGCCCGATCCCGCAGAAGTTCAGGCGTACGTGGCGGACAAAGATCCGCAGGCATACGAAAAGATGATCGACCGGCTGCTGGCTTCGCCGCGCTACGGCGAGCGCTGGGGCCGCTACTGGCTTGACGTGGCGGGCTACGCCGATTCCGAAGGCGGCAAACTCACTGATGATGTCCCGCGCACCTATGCCTGGCGTTACCGCGACTATGTCATTCGCTCGTTCAATGCCGACAAACCGTATGATCGCTTCCTGCTCGAGCAGATTGCCGGCGACGAGTTGACCGATTACGAACGCGCCGCGGTCGTGACGCAAGAAATGGTCGACAACATTGTGGCCACCGGCTTTCTTCGCATGGGGCCGGACTCCACCATTGAACACAACATCAGTTTCGTGGACGACCGCTTGGAAGTGATTGGCGATGAGATCGACGTCCTCGGCTCGGGCGTGATGGGACTCACCATCAAGTGTGCGCGCTGCCATACGCACAAGTACGATCCCATTCCCCAGCGCGACTACTACCGGCTGAAGGCCGTCTTCCAAGGCGCGTACGATGAGCACGATTGGCTGGTGCCCCATGCGTCGGTCTATGACGATCTCAAGAATTTCCGCGCGGCCATGCTACGCTTCCTGCCCTACATCCCACCCGGCGAGACGCCGGTCGAGATCCTGGAAGAGCAGCACGCGGCCGACGAGTACAACCACAACCTCGATCTCGAAATCCTGACGCTCAAGAAAGCCCTCGAAGAGAAAGCCAAACCGGTCAAGAAGAAGATCATCGATCAGCGGCTGGCACAATTGCCGCAGGCGCTGCGCGAGGATTTGCAGAAAGTGCAGGATACCGCTCCCGATGCCCGCACGGATGTGCAGAAATACCTGGCGACCAAGTTCGAGAAGGTCCTGAAGGTGGAGGCGGAGGAGATGAACAACCTCGACGCCGCCTACCGCAAGGAAGCCGAAGAGACGGAATGGAAGATCAAACGGATCCAGTACAAGAAGGCGCCCGATCCACGGATTCGGGCACTTTGGGATCGTGGCGAGCCGTCACCCACCTACATCCAGCGCCGCGGCGATCCGAACAGCTTCGGGCGCCTGGTCGGTCCTGGATATTTATCCTGCCTGACTGATGGGAAACGGCCGTTCGCTGCCACTCCGCCATGGCCGGGCGCAAAGAAAACAGGACGCCGCCTGGCGCTGGCAAAGTGGCTCATCGAGCCCAATCATCCGCTGACGTCGCGCGTGATGGTAAATCGCATCTGGCAGCACCATTTCGGCACGGGGATCGTGAAGACGCTGGGAAATTTCGGGAAAGTTGGCGCGCCGCCCTCGCATCCGGAACTGCTTGACTGGCTGGCCACGGAATTCATCGAGCAGCGCTGGAGCATCAAGTCGATGCACCGCCTGATGATGAATTCGAGCACATATCGCCAAAGCTCGGCGCTCACGCCCGTAATCGAGAAGGCCGACCCCGGTAACCGGTTGTTGTCGCGTATGCCCATGAAGCGCATGGAAGCCGAAGTGTTATACGACACCATGTTGCTGATTTCGAACAAGCTCGATGAATCCAGATTCGGCCAGCCGGAGCCGGTGGTGATTCGCGACGATGGCCTCGTCACGCCCGTGGGCACGGAAAAGGGATGGCATCGCGGCATCTACGTGGAGCAGTTGCGTACCAAGCTGCCAACAGTGATGGAATCCTTCGATCTGCCGGCCATGAGTCCGAATTGCGTGGAGCGGAGCGTCTCTATGATTGCTCCGCAGGCGCTGCACCTGATGAACGATGGCATGATTGCCAAGCTCGCGGGGTCGTTTGCCGAGCGTGTCCGCAAAGAAGCCGGGCCTGAGCCGGAGAAGCAGATCGAGCGTGCGTACTGGATTGCCGTAAGCCGCCCTCCCAATAGCGAGGAGCGGAAAGTCAGCCTGGACATTGTTCGGCGCATCCGTGATGCGGAAACCACCAAGGCCATGTCGGGTGGTTCCTCGACCATGGCCGCGAAGCCGGCGCCGGCGTCGGCGTCAACCAACGGCGGTGTGGACGATCCGGCGGCTTTGGCGCTCGAGGAATTTTGTCACACGTTGATGAGCTCGGCAGCGTTCATATATATCGATTGATGCGAGGGTGGAAAGTGTCAGACGAAAAAGCCATTCCGGTGCTCAAACAGAGCGTGACCCGGCGCAGTTTCTTTGAACGCGCAGTCGATGGACTGCAAGGCGCCGCGCTGGCCACTCTACTGAGCCGGGATCTGCTCAGTGCGGCCACGGTGAGCGAGAGCGAAGAAGAGCGGCGCGTGTTCGATCTCAAGCCGCGCGCTCCCCATTTTCCCGCCAAGGCCAAGTGCGTCATCCAGCTCTTCATGAACGGCGGGCCCAGCCACGTGGATCTGTTCGATCCCAAGCCGATGCTCGAAAAGCATAACGGCGAGCCGTACTTCGAGAAGATTGCCAACGACGTCTCGAACCCGAAGTCCGCCGGCGGCCTGATGCGCAGCCCGTTCAAGTTCCAGCAGTATGGAAAATCGGGCATGTGGGTGTCGGAGCTGATGCCGAATCTGGCGCAACAGGTCGATAACCTAACCATGATCCGCTCGATGTATACCATCCATCCCGAGCATGAGCCGGCGCTGTTCATGGTGCACTCGGGCCGCACGATGCAGGGGCGCCCGGCCATCGGATCGTGGGTAATTTACGGATTGGGCTCTGAAAATCAGAACCTGCCGGCTTACGTGGTTTTGGACGACCCACTGGGATTGCCCATCAACGGCGTGCAGTCCTGGCAGTCGGGGTTTCTCCCGCCGCTCTATCAGGGCACCAGGTTAAAGACCAACGGTTCGCCCATTCTCAACCTCAAACCCGAAACCGAGAAGCCGTCCGACGTAGTCCGGCTTTCGCGCGATCTGCTGGCGCGCCTCGATCAGATTCACAAGCACAACCATCCGGGAGAAGCGCAGCTCGACGCGCGTATTTCCAGCTACGAACTGGCGGCGCGGATGCAGATGCAGGCCAGCGATGCGCTGGATATCTCCAAGGAAGCCGAGGCTACTCGGGAAATGTACGGCATCGGCGACGACGCCACCGATTCTTATGGCAAACGCTGCCTGATGGCGCGGCGCCTGGCGGAACGCGGCGTACGTTACATCCAGATCTACGTCAACGGCAACCTGTGGGACCATCATACGAATCTGGAGAGCGGGATGCGCGCGTGCTCGCTGCGCACCGACAAACCGATCGCCGGACTGCTGGCCGACCTGAAGCAGCGTGGCCTCTTTAAGGACACGCTCGTGATCTGGGGCGCCGAGTTCGGGCGCCTGCCCATTTCGCAATTGGGCGGCTCGACCGACGGCCGCGACCACAATCCGCGCGGATTCAGCCTGTGGATGGCCGGCGCAGGGGTGAAGCCGGGAATCTCATATGGCAATACCGATGAGTTGGGCTACAAGGCTGTCGAGAATCCCGTGAGCGTAACGGATTGGCAGGCGACCGTGCTGCATTTGCTCGGTCTCGACTATCAGCGCCTTACCATCGATCAGAACGGACTCAAAGAGAAGCTGACATCGGTTTACGAAGCCAAGATTGTCGAAGGTATCCTAGCTTAATCGACCATGTTCGGGCTATTCGTGATGCGGAAATTGGCCACAATCGGCGCGCTGGCATTAGCTTTCACGGCCGGATGCATGGCCGCGGAAACGCCGCCCAAGCATCCCGAGAACCCCCGCCCGGCGCGCGGGCGCCTGGATCAGCTCACGGCGGAAATCGCGCCACGGACGTCGACTGCTTCTCTCCAGCCCGTTCCCATACGCAACTTCATCGACACATTCATCTTTTCCAAAATGGAGCGCGACCACGTTCCGCACGCCGGCCTGAGCACGGATGCGGAATTTCTGCGCCGCGTTCATCTCGACCTGACCGGCCGTCTGCCGGAGCCGGAAGTCATCCAGAAATTTTTGGCCGACAAAGACGCCGAAAAGCGCGACAAAACGATCGACGCGCTCCTGGCTACCCCTATAGAAGGAAAACTCGATAAGCCGCAGACCCCGTTCCTCGATAAGTGGACATACTTCTTCAACGATTTGTTTCGCAACTCCGCCGCCGAGCTTGGCGTTCCAGGCCGAAACTTGCTGCGCGATTACATCTACTCAGCGCTGCTATTGAACGTGCCTTATAACGACTTGGTCCGCGAGATGCTGACCGCCCATACGCGCGACAACTTCGTCGACGCCGCCGCCAATTTCCTGCTGCGCGACCACGTCGACGACTTCAACGATCTCGAGGTCAACCAGACGGACTCTTTCGACGAAATGGCCATCAGCTCCAGCAAGTACTTCCTGGGCCTGAATCTCGAGTGTGTATCGTGCCATGACGGCCAAGGCCATCTGGAGAAGATCAATCTCTGGTTGAGCCGCGTGCACCGTCCGCAGTTGTGGCGCCAGGCTGCGTTCTTCAGCCGGATTTCCATGAGCCGCCCGTACGGCATTGGCAACGAATATGAATTGCTCGACAAGGGCGGCCACTACGACGTCACCACGCGCAGCGTCCGCCGCATGCCGCGCTACAAGACTGACGTTACGCCGCAGTTTTTGCTGACCGGCGAAAAACCCAAGGAAGGCGAATCCTGGCGCGATGCATATGCGCGCATGCTGACCGAAGATCCCCAGTTTGCGCGCGCCACCGTGAACCTGATCTGGGCCGAGCTGATGGGCGTGGGCATCGTGGACCCGCCGCTTGATTTCGACTTGGCGCGG
>DATLVQ010000826.1:0-3761 GCA_035577325.1 Bryobacteraceae bacterium
CGAAGACTGGGTGCTGCGCGACGTGAGCTTCCGCATTGCTCCCGGCGAAACGGTCGCCATCGTCGGCCACACCGGGGCGGGGAAGACCACTATGATCAGCCTGCTGCTGCGCTTTTACGATGTGCGGCACGGCGCGATCCGCATCGGCGGCGTGGATATTCGGGACGTCGACCCGCTCGAGCTGCGTCGTCAATTCGGCGTGGTGTTGCAGGATCCATATTTGTTCAGCGGCAGCGTCGAGGACAACATCCGGTTGGGCACCGAAGGGATCCTTCGTGAAGACGTTGAGGAGGCCGCGGAACAGGTCAACCTGATGGATTTCATCCGCGCGCTGCCGGATGGCTTCGCGCAACACATTCGCGAGCGTGGCAGTTCGCTTTCCACCGGACAAAAGCAGCTCATCAGTTTCGCACGCGCCCTGGCGCACCAGCCGAAATTTCTGATTCTGGATGAGGCCACGTCCAGCGTTGATACCGAAACCGAATTTCGCGTGCGCGAAGCGCTGGCCCGGATGGTGGAGGGCCGCACATCCATCATCATCGCCCACCGGCTTTCGACCATTCAGCGCGCCGACCGCATTCTGGTGATGCACAAAGGCAAGCTTCGCGAATCCGGCAATCACCAGGAATTGCTCGCGCTGCGCGGCATTTACTGGAAGCTGTATCAGTTGCAGTACAAGGACCAAGAGCGGCAGGGCGCGCTGCCCGAACCCGCGCCTCCTCCGGCACGCGCCGCAGAAGAAGTACCCAACCGCTGACGGCGATTGCGGCGATACAATTGCCTCATGTGGAAGGATCTCCGCTTTGGGTTCAGAACGCTGCGGCGCAGCCCTGTTTTCACCATCGTTGCCGTATTGTCCCTCGCGCTCGGCATCGGCGCGAATACATCCGTTTTTTCTCTCTTGAGCCAGGTGATGTTCCGTTATCTGCCGGTGGCGGATCCGGCGCGCCTGGTCGTTTTTCACACCGAAGGCCAGCGCAACGGCCGCGCATCGAGCGACAATTTCGAGGCCGTCTTTTCTTATCCTATGTACCGCGACCTGCGGGACCGCAATCAGGTCTTCGGTGGCGTGATCGCGCGTTCCAGCGCGCCGGTAAGCCTGTCCTATAACGGCCAGACAGAGCGCGCCCGCGCCGAGATGGTCTCCGGAAATTTTTTTGACGTGCTCGGAGTGAGGCCGGCCGTGGGCCGCTTTTTTACGCAGGATGATGACGGCGCCCCCGGCGCTCATCCGGTCATCGTGCTGAGTCACGCGTACTGGAAGCGGCGATTCGGAAGTAATCGCGGCATCGTCAATGAAAAAGTCAGCGTGAACGGCCATCCAATGATCGTGCTGGGTGTCACGCCGCCCCCTTTTCACGGCATGCTCGCGGGAGACACGCCGGACGTGATGGCGCCCATCGCCATGAAGCGCGAAATTACTCCCACCTGGTACGGCCTCGACGATCGCGAGGACCGCTGGCTCAGCGTCTTCGCGCGCTTGAAGCCTGGAATGCAGCTTTCGCAGGCGGCTGCTGCTGTGAACGTGCTTTATCGCAGCATTTCCGAAGACGAGTTGGCGCATAGGAAGGACCCGCTGCCGGCGCGCGCCCGCCAGGAATTTCTAAACCAGAAACTCGAGCTTCGCCCGGCGGCGCAGGGCATCAATGGGCTGGCCGGCTGGGAGACGCCGCTCGTTGCGCTTATGGCCATGGTCGGCCTCGTGCTGCTCATCGCCTGCGCCAATGTCGCCAACCTGCTGCTGGCGCGCGCGGCCAGCCGACAGAAGGAGATGGCCATTCGACTCGCCATTGGCGCCAGCCGTGGCTCGATCGTACGCCAATTGGTGGTCGAGAACCTAATGGTCGCGCTCGCGGGTGGTCTGGCGGGCTTGTTGGTCGCCATCTGGACCACCGACGCGCTGTTGCGTCTGCTGCCGGAAGATGCCGCCGGCGGATGGCTCGCCGCCACACTCGATTTTCAGACGCTAGGCTTCGCACTGCTGCTTTCCGTTGTCACCGGCTTGCTGTTCGGCCTGGTGCCGGCAATCGCATCTACCCGGCCCGACTTGAGTTCATCGCTCAAAGACCAGTCGGCCAACGTCACTGCCAGCGGCGGCCAGGCGCGTTTCCGCAAGATCTTCATCGTGGCGCAGGTGGCGTTGTCGCTGCTGCTGCTGGTCGGTGCCGGTCTCTTTGCCCGCAGCCTGTTCAACCTCGTGACCCAGAATCCTGGATTCCACGCGGAGAAGCTACTCACGTTTTCGGTCGACCCGAGCTTAAACGGCTACGACGCCGCGCGTGGCTTCAACTTTTACCGCGAGCTGCAACAGCGGCTGGGTGCGATGGCAGGCGTACGCGCAGTGGGTGCCGCCACCATGGGCCCGTTTGGCCACAGCAACCGGAGCAGCAACATCACCATCGAAGGTTACCGCGCGAAGGAGGACGAGGAGGTCGGCGCGCAGCAGGATGGTCTCGCTCCGGACTATTTCCGAACGATGGGCATACCCCTGGTGGCGGGCCGAGAATTCAGCGATCGCGACACAACTGCCGCTCCCAAGGTAGCCGTGGTTAACGAGGCGTTTGTGAAACGATACGCCGCAGCGGGCAATCTGCTCGGAAGACACATGGCGTTCGGCGGAGGCGACAAAGTCAAGCTCGACCGCGAAATTGTCGGCATTGTGCGCGACATCAAATATAACGACCTGCGCGAAGAGGCGAAGTCCTTCATTTATGTGCCTTACACGCAGAATGAGACGCTCGAGCGCATGACTTTCTACGTCCGCACTTCGCGGCATGAAGCCGATCTGGGACCGGAGGTACGCGCGCTGGTGCGAAACATGGACGCAAATTTGCCCGTGTACGACATGCGCCCCATGGAGGTGACGATCGCAGATTCGATCTATCGCGATCGCCTTGTCGCCATGCTTGCCGGCACTTTCGGCGCGTTGGCCACGCTGCTCGCGGCCCTCGGTCTTTATGGTGTGGTCGCTTACAACGTAGCGCGGCGAACCCCTGAAATGGGCCTTCGCATGGCGTTCGGCGCGATGCCGCGCGACGTGCTGAAGCTGGTGATGCGGGAAGTCGGATTGCTGGTGCTGGGCGGCGCCATCTTCGGTGTCCCCGCGGCGTTGGCTTTGGCACGTTATGTCGAGTCGCAATTATTCGGCGTAAAAGCCAACGATGCCCTGATTTTCACCGCCGCGACAGTCGTTCTTGCATTAGTAGCGCTGTTCGCCGGATACATTCCCGCGCGCCGCGCCGCGCGCATCGATCCCATGAAGGCTCTGCGGTACGAGTAGCCGCGGCTGAAACGCCTGCTCAGGCCGTGCCAGCGCGTTCGATGTTCTTGTAGGCTTCGTCCAGAAGCTCCACCACGTGGACCACGCGCTGGCCTTGCCCATGCAGCCGCACGCCGGCTTCCAGTTGCAGCATGCAGCCCGGATTGGCAGTCGCGATCACCTGCGCTCCCGTCGTGTTGACGCTCTGCATCTTCTTGTCGAGCACTGCCATCGCCATTTCATTTTCCACAACGTTGTAAATTCCGGCGCTGCCGCAGCACAAGTCGGAAAGCGGCATCTCGCGGAACTGTAAACCCGGAATGGCGGCGAGCAGCCGCCGAGGCGGCACGCGTACTTTCTGACCGTGCGCCAAGTGGCAGGAATCCTGATACGTCACGGTTACGGGGACCGGCCCCATTTCACGATTCAGCTCGATCGACGCCAGAAACTCGGTCACGTCTTTCATCAGCGCGCTGAAGCGCATCGCCCGTTCCGCGTAATC
>DATLVQ010000827.1:0-7630 GCA_035577325.1 Bryobacteraceae bacterium
GCGAGGATGTCCAGAACCTGCTGCGTCGGGTTTCCGTGAGCGCAAATCCGGCGTACTCGCAGCGTTTTCCTGAGGAGATGCCGTGCCGCATTCAAGTGGTTCTTCGCGACGGCAGGACTCTGGTAAAGGAGAGCCGCGACTACCCCGGATTTGTCAGCCAGCCCATGTCGTGGGAAATGGCCTGCAACAAATTCAACCTGCTGACGGCGCCCTACACAACGGACGCCGAGAGGAGAGCTGTCACGAACGCGGTCGCGGATCTTGAGAATACGAGAATACGCGATTTGATGAAACTGCTGAGTTGCGTGCGCGTGCCATCGGCGGTGAGGACGGGCGAACATGGTTGACCGGGCGTTCTCATTTCTTCGCTTGAATCAACACGGCCCGAAACCGCGGGTAACCGGATTGACCGAGATCCGAGGGCCCTACTACACACCTTTAGGCAAACGGCATCTCGAAGATATTCTCGAGACCATGGGCGAATATGTGGACTCGCTCAAATTCGCCGGCGGATCGTTCAGCCTGATGCAGCGCCCGGTCTTGATCGAATTGCTGAAGCTGTGCCACGACCATAATGTGTTGGTCTCAACTGGAGGTTTTATCGAGTACGTGCTGACCCAGGGAGTGGACGCGGTCGACAAGTACATCGAGGAATGCAAACAGGTCGGCTTTGACATCGTCGAGCTTTCTTGCGGGTTCATCACGATTCCGGCCGATGACTGGCTTCGCCTCATCGGACGGGTGAAAAGAGCTGGGCTCAAGCCCAAGCCGGAGATTGGCATTCAGTTTGGGGCTGGCGGCGCCACGCGCGCGGAAGATCTCGAAGCCGCCGGGACTCGCGATCCGGAATGGCCGATAAGACTCGCCCAGCGGTTTCTCGATGCCGGGGCGTATCTAATCATGATCGAATCCGAGGGCATCACCGAAAACGTGAAGACTTGGCGCACGGATGTGCCGGCCAAGATCATCGGCGCACTCGGACTCGAAAAAGTGATGTTTGAAGCGGCCGACCCCGAAGTGTTTGTCTGGTACATCAAGAACTACGGCCCGGAAGTGAACCTCTTTGTTGATCACAGCCAGATCGTTCAACTCGAATGCTTGCGCTCAGGCATTTGGGGGACGGCCGATATTTGGGGGCGTATTTTGACTTACAAAGATGGGGTGGAGAAACCATGACGGCCGAGAGCGAACGTCCGCGAATCGATTACAAGACAGTGGCGCCGCAAGCCATTGAGGCGTTATCGGCCGTGGAACGATATGCCCGCGGTTGTACATTGGAGCCGGCTCTCTTAGAACTGGTAAAACTCCGTGCCTCAATGATCAACGGCTGCGCCTACTGCGTCGACATGCATACCAAAGATGCGCGTGCGCGGGACGAATCTGAGCAACGCCTCTATGCCGTGAGCGTTTGGCGCGAGGCGCCGTTTTTCACGCCGCGTGAGCGCGCCGCCCTGGCCTGGACCGAAGCAGTGACGCAGGTGAGCGCGGCCCACGTCCCGGATGAACTGTACGGCCTCGCCCGCGAGCACTTTGGCGAACGGCAACTGGTGGACCTAACGATGGTGATCATTGCCATCAATAGCTGGAACCGGCTTGCAATTGCGTTCCGGGCTATTGCAGGCACGTATAAACCGGCGACGCAGCACTCCGCCGAATAGGAGGCGATCCATGATTCAGTTGAAGCGTGTGTATGACAAGCACGAGCCGCGCGACGGCGTCCGATTCCTCATCGAGCGGCTCTGGCCGCGGGGTGTCCGCAAGACCGACGTCCACGAGGATGGGTGGCTGAAGGACGCGGGTCCTAGCGATCAGCTACGGAAGTGGTTTTCTCACGATCCGGAGAAATGGGCGGAGTTTCAACGCAAATATTTCGCTGAACTCGATAACCGGCCGGAAGCTTGGCAGACGATTCTGAAGGCTGCCGGGCGCGGTACGGTGACATTGCTCTACAGCTCCCACGACACCGAGCATAACAATGCCGTAGCCCTGAGACTCTATCTCGAGAAAAAGTTGGCGCACACAAGCGCCCACGGCTAGGAAGTTCATCATGACCGTAGCAAAGGCCACCAACGGGCTGCAGCAGGCGCATCAAACGATTAAAAAGGTCGCCGCAACGATGTCTCTAGTCGCCGACCAGCTGGAGGCCGGGCAGAACGGAGATCCCGCCATCTTCGGCGATACCATCACCTTTCTCCGCGATCTTTCCGAGGAGTGTCACTACCACGCAAGGAAGAGAGATTTCTGTCCCCTTTGCTTGAGGCCAGAGGAATACCTGCGTCCGGCTGCCGCATTACTGTGCTGCATAACGAACACGAGAAGGTTCGTGGGTTATTGGCTCAACTAGATGACGCGACACAGGCCTTCCTTACAAGCGGCGCCGCCAAGGATGTGCTGGTCATGACCTTGCGAGCACTAGTCAGGCTTTACATCGATCACATCTGGAAGGAATATTACCTCCTGCTCCCTGACAAGGTCTTGTCGGAAAACGATCACGCCAAATGCGCGAGCAGTTTGATTTCATCGAGGCTGAACTTGGCGCGGGCAAGCATCGGCGATCGGAACTCTCGGCGAGATTGGAGCACGCCCCTGGTGAAGGAACGAAACAAATGAATGATCCAGAAGATTTTTTCACCGGCGCCCAGAGGGCGCCCGAACCAACCGGAAGTCCGTTCCTCCCGTTCAAACTACAAGGAGAGCTTCATCGGCTCCGCACGGAGGATCATCCGTGGCAAGCCGGCCGGAACGCGAAGATTTTGGTGAAGTATCCCGACTTTCGTGTTCTACTCGTTGGTCTCCGCGCCGGCACGCATCTGGCCGAGCACCGTGCGGCGGGATCGACCTCCGTTCAAACGATCGCTGGCCACGTTCTCATCCGAGCGGCAGGCCGGGTATTCGATCTCCGCGAAGGTGAACTGCTGGCTCTTGGACGGGAAGTGCCTCACGATGTGGAAGCGCTTGCGGAGAGTGCCATTCTCGTCACCATCGCGTGGCCCGGAGCTGAACGCCCGTAGCGCACCATGTGGCCGCTCCTCCTATACTTCGTGCTCGTCTTCCTTCTGGTCGTCGGGATGTTGGCGGTCTCGTATGTGCTTGGACAACGGCACAGGGATCGTGCTACTGGCGCTCCCTACGAGGGGGGAATCGTTTCTGAGGGATCGGCGCGCGTGCGCCAGTGCGCCAAATTTTATCTCATTGCGATGTTCTTCGTGGTGTTCGATCTCGAAGCGGTCTTTCTCTTCAGTTGGGCCGTTGCAGCTCGCGAACTGGGGTGGACCGGGTTTTGGGAAGCGTTGATTTTCACAGCCATTCTGCTCGCGGCCCTTGCGTACCTGGGCAGAGTGGGAGCGCTCAACTGGTGGAACGGGAACCCCGGTTTCCCGGCAGGAGGACGGAATGCAGTGGTCGCTAAGCAGCCCACAAGATAGCGGGAGCCGAGTCGCGGAACCGGCGACATTTGACGAAGAGGTCAAGCGCAGCATCATCTTGTCACAGCTGCAGGACATCGTGGCGTGGGGCCGAAAGAACTCTATTTGGCCTTTCAATTTCGGTCTTTCCTGTTGCTACGTCGAAATGGCGACGAGTATCACCAGCAAATACGACCTGGCGAGGTTTGGCGCCGAAGTGATTCGCGGAACTCCTAGGGAAGCGGACCTGATCGTCATCGCGGGGACGGTTTTCATCAAGATGGCGCCGGTGATCCAGCGGCTTTACGAGCAGATGATGGAGCCGCGCTGGGTGATCTCGATGGGATCGTGCGCCAACTCGGGCGGAATGTACGACATCTATAGCGTTGTCCAAGGCGTGGATAAGTTTCTTCCAGTAGACGTCTACGTGCCGGGGTGTCCACCACGACCGGACGCGTTTCTCGAAGGACTGATGCTATTACAGAACGCAGTGGGAACGGAGCGCCGACCCCTCAGCTGGGTGGTGGGTTCCCAGGGGGTGGAACGGCTTCCTTCTCCCTCTATGCGCGATTTAAACAAATCCACTCGGCAGCAGGCGACTAGTTTTCGGTCGCCGGATGAAGTGTGATTGCAAATGGCTGAAACCGCCAAAACGGCGCTTATACGCGAATTTGGAGTATCCCCTGCGGTATCGGAGGGCTACCGGGATGGTATCCCGACCTTCTGGGCACATCGCGAACAGGTTCATAGCATACTCACATTCCTTAAGGAGCGCACTCCGAGTCCGTACAAGATGCTGTATGACCTGACCGCGATTGACGAAAGAACGCGCACTCGCCGTCGAAATGAGCCGGAGGGCGATTTCACTGTCGTTTATCACCTCTTCTCGTTCGAGCGGAACGAGTATCTCCGCGTCAAGACGGCGCTCGATGGAAACGCGCTCTCTCTCGACACCATCACAGATCTGTGGCCTGCAGCGAACTGGTACGAGCGCGAAGTGTGGGACATGTTTGGCATCACATTTTCCGGGCACCCGCACCTCACCCGGATTCTTATGCCAGCGACCTGGGAAGGCCATCCTCTGCGGAAAGAACACCCGGCGCGAGCTACCGAGATGAGAGAATTCCGGCTTGCGGACACCAAGCAGGACGCCGAGCAAGAGGCGCTTCGTTTCCGCCCCGAGGAATGGGGTATGGCCCGAACCCGGGGAGACAGCGACATTATGTTCCTGAATATCGGCCCGCAGCATCCTGGCACCCACGGTGTGCTGCGCATCGTTCTTCAGCTGGACGGTGAAGAGATTCTGGACTGTGTTCCGGAGATTGGATTCCATCATCGCGGCGCCGAAAAGATGGGCGAGCGGCAGACCTGGCATACCTACATTCCCTACACTGATCGCGTCGATTATCTCGGCGGCGTGATGAACAACCTGGCGTACCTGACTGCAGTTGAGAAGCTGACCGGAATCGCCGTCCCGGCGCGGGCTCAGGTAATCCGCGTCATGCTCGCTGAACTGTTCCGAATCATCAGCCATCTGGTCTGGTACGGGACTTTTTCGCAGGATCTCGGGCAGTTGTCGCCGGTGTTTTACACGTTCAACGATAGGGAGCGGGCGTTCGCCATCATCGAGGCGATTTGCGGCGCGCGCATGCACCCGAACTGGTTCCGGATCGGCGGGGTCGCGCAGGACCTGCCGCGCGGCTGGGATGCGATGGTTCGCGATTTCTTGAAATACCTGCCGCCGCGTCTCGCCGAATATGACCGCGAGATTCTTGCGAACCGGATTTTTCAGGCGCGCACAAAAGGCGTTGGGAGAATTACCACGGAGGAAGCAATTGATTGGGGCATCACGGGCCCCATGCTGCGCGCGTGCGGATTCGAATGGGACTTTCGAAGAAAGCAGCCGTATTCCGGTTACGAACAGTTCGAGTTCGACGTCCCGATCGGCAAAAAAGGCGACTGTTTCGATCGCGCGGTAGTGCGCGTGGAGGAGATCCGCCAGAGCCTTCGCATTATCGAGCAGTGCGTGAACCACATGCCGGAGGGCCCCTATAAGTCGGACCACCCACTCGCAACGCCGCCACGCAAGGCGCGGACAATGCGCGATATCGAGACGCTGATCACACATTTTCTGGCGGTGAGCTGGGGGCCAGTGATTCCGCCGGGCGAAGCGCTGGGAGCTATCGAGGGCACCAAGGGCAACAATGGCTACTACCTGGTCAGCGATGGCGGAACGAACTCTTACCGGACGCGAATTCGGACGCCATCGTTTGCGCACATGCAAACGTTGCCACTTATGTGCAGGGGTAGGCTGGTCCCCGATTTGCTGGCGGTGTTGGGCGCAATGGACTACGTACTGGCCGATATCGATCGCTGAGGAGGAAAGGATGTTGTCACCGGAAGAGCGGCAGGAGATCGAAGCTGAGTTTCTACACTATCCGACGAAGCAGGCTCTGTCGATTGACGCGATGAGAATCGTGCAGAAGCATCGAGGGTGGGTTTCCGACGAAGCGCTCGATGATATCGGCGAATTGCTTGGAATGTCCGGGTCCGATCTGGATGGCGTGGCAACATTTTACAACCTCATCTTCCGCAAGCCTGTCGGCAAACATGTCGTCTATCTCTGCGACAGCGTGAGTTGCTGGATTATGGGCTGTCGACGGCTCGGCGATCATCTCACGGCACGTCTCGATACGAGATTCGGGGAAACCACTGCGGACAGCCGGTTCACCCTCTTGCCGATCGTGTGTCTGGGCGCGTGTGACCACGCCCCGGTGATGATGATCGATGATGACCTCCACCTCGATCTGGAGCCCGCTAAAGTGGACGAAATTCTCGACCGCTATAGGTAGCCATGGAGACGCCGCTCACAAAGAACATCCGGCCCGGCCAGGAGCCTGCCGATCTACGTGCCTACGAGCGTGCAGGTGGCTATCAGGCATTTCTTAAAGCGCTGCATTCGATGACGCCGAATGAAGTCGTCGAAGAGGTGAAAGCATCTGGGCTCCGGGGCCGAGGCGGCGCAGGCTTCCCAACGGGACTCAAGTGGAGCTTCGTTCCCAGCGGTAAGGACGCGCCTCATCCAAAATACTTGGTTGCCAATGCGGACGAAATGGAACCCGGCACGTTCAAAGATCGATTGTTGCTTGAGGGCGATCCGCATCAGTTCATTGAAGGAATGCTCATCGCCGCATATGCGACGGGCACGGACGTAGCGTACGTGTTCCTTCGCGGCGAATACACGCTGGCGGCGCGGCGGATTTCCAAAGCCATCGCGGAAACTTATGCGGCTCACTATCTCGGCAGAAACATCCTGGGCTCCCATTACAGCCTCGAGATGTACTTGCACATCAGCGGTGGCCGGTACATGTGCGGCGAAGAGACTGGGTTGTTGAACGCGCTTGAGGGAAAACGCGCGAATCCGCGTTCGAAGCCGCCGTTCCCACCCGCCGCGGGCCTGTGGGGCAAGCCAACAACTGTCAACAACGTCGAGACGTTGTGCAATGTTCCGCATATCGTCAGCAATGGTGGAAGTTGGTTCAGGTCATTAAGCCGCAGTAAGGACGGGGGCACGAAACTGTACGGCGTCAGCGGAAAAGTGAAGCGACCCGGCTTGTGGGAGCTGCCGATGGGCACCACAATACGGGAAATCCTCGAAGAGCACGCGGGCGGCATGCGCGATGGGCTTCGCTTGCGGGGCCTGCTTCCTGGCGGTGCGTCGACGGACTTTCTTATTGAACAGCACCTGGATGTGCCCATGGATTTCACCGAGGTTCAAAAAGCAGGAAGCCGAATGGGTACTGGCACCATGATTGTGCTGGATGATCAGACCTGTCCGGTCGGGATGCTGTGGAATCTCGAACATTTCTTCGCTCAGGAATCGTGTGGCTGGTGCACGCCGTGCTGGAGCGGCCTGGCATGGGTTGAACGCATTCTGAACGCGATAGAGGGAGGGCGTGGCGAGCCGGGCGATCTCGAAACGCTTGTGTTTCAAACCAAGTTTTTGGCCCCTGGTCACACCTTTTGCGCTCTGGCGCCCGGCGCCGCGGAGCCCCTCCAGAGTGGACTTAGATACTTCCACGAAGACTTCGATCGACACATTCGCGAAAAACGATGTCCCTGGAGATGAAATGGCAACGGTCTACATAGACAATCGGGAATGCCAGATGAACGCTGCGCAGAACCTCCTGCACCAGTGTTTATCCCTCGGCTTCGATCTACCCTAC